>CACXEL010000323.1 GCA_902766655.1 uncultured Lachnospiraceae bacterium
GCGCCGGTGATGCCTTCGTTGAAGTTGCCGGAGATGCGTGAATTTCTCTCCCGGATCTCCCGCCCCAGGACCACCAGCCGTTTCTGGAAGAAGGCGGAAATGAGGGCCGTCACCGGTATGAGGGCCAGGACCCAGACGGCCAGGCCCGGCTTGATCGTCAGCATAACAATGACAGCTCCCAGGATGTAGGCAGTGTTCCATACGCCGTCCAGGAGGTTCCAGGAGACCAGGGACCCGATCCTCTCCGAGTCGCTCATGACCCGGGAGTGGATGTAGCCGACGGAGTTGACGTTGTAGTAGGAGACGGAAAGCTCCTGGAGGTGGTGGAACTGGTCATTTCTGAGGGCCCGGTCCATGTAGAGCTCCAGCTTGCAGCCCGCGTAGGTCGAGATGGCGTTGATCACGCCCTGACTTAAGATCACCAGCACGTAGACCGCCGTGAAGAGGCCCAGGCCCTCCAGGGTATTCCTGCCGATGAACTCAGTGATGGCGTAGTTGGTGAAGAAGGGGATGAGAACGTCGAACCCGGCGCCCACCAGGGCCAGAAAGAACATAGTGCCGAGCTCTTTCCGAAACCGCTTCAGGTAGGGGATGAGCAACGGGATTCCGAAGAAGGGAAGGCTGGTATTTTTCTTATTCTCCTGCATCAGCCCACCTCCTCTCTGGCGGTAATCTCCTCGTCCGGCAGGGACTGCAGGGCATAGAGCCGCGCGTAGACGCCGTTCTTTTTCAGCAAAGTCTCATGGCTGCCCGCCTCCACGATCCGTCCGTCATGCATGACGAAGATCCGGTCCGCATCCATAATGGTGGAAATCCGGTGGGAAATCAGGAAGACGGTCGCGTCCCCGAGCGCAGTCTTCAGGGCCGCCCGGATCCTGGCGTCCGTCTCCGCATCCACCGCTGAGAGCGAATCGTCGAAGACCATGATGGGCGCCTTCTGGGTCAGCATACGGGCAATAGCCACGCGCTGCTTCTGGCCGCCGGACAGGGTCACGCCCCGCTCGCCCACAATGGTGTCGTAGCCCTGGGGGAACTCGAGGATGGTCTCCGTCAGGCAGGCGATGTCGGCGGCGCGGGTGATGTCTTCATTTCCCCCGGCACCTGTGATGCCTATGTTCTCTCCGACGGTGCGGGAGAAAAGGAAGGGCTCCTGGAGGACCATGCCAATGTGGCTCCGAAGCTCTTCGGCGGGCATTTCCCGAATATCCCGACCGCCTATGGTGATCCGGCCGCCGCTCTCAGGCAGCGTGTAGAGGCCGTCCAGGAGGTGCATGAGGGTGGACTTGCCGCAGCCGGTGCTGCCGATGATGCCCACGGTGGAGCCGCCGGGCACCGTCATGCTGATATCCTTCAGGACCTCGGTCTTTCCGAAACCGAAATTCACGTGGTCGAATACGATGTCGCCGCGGAAAGTCTCCTCAGGCACCTCCTCACCCTTCAGGACCTCAGGCTCCGCCAGGATGATCTCCGAGACGCGGTGGATGGAGACCCCGGCCTTGCTCATCTCCGAGATCATCCTTCCCAGGGCGCGGATCGGCCAGATCAGCATATTATTATAGGAAATGAAAGCCACATAGCTGCCCACGGTCATCTGCCCGTTCACGGTCAGATAAGCCCCGTAGACCACCACGGCCAGCATCTGGAGGCCGCTCATGATGTCGCCGGTCCCCCAGAAGAGGGAGAGGGTCAGGCAGAGCCTGACCCAGAGGTCAGTGTAAAGGTTGTTCTGTTTCCGGAACTTCTGCTCCTCCTCCGCCTCCCGGCCGAAGGCCTTGACGACCCGGACGCCGGTCAGGTTCTCCTGGGTGATGGTGGAGAGAATACCCTCATTGATGTCGCACTCCTCGAACTGGCGGGAGATGCGAATGTGGAAAGCCGAGGAATACCCGACGATGATCGGTACGAAAATGAAAGCCACCAGCGTCAGCTTCCCATTCATGGTCATCATGAAGGCAAGGGTCAGCACGATCATGATCGCAATCCGGACAAAGTCGTAGAGCTGCTCCTCACAGAAATTCTTGATGACGCGGACGTCGGAGGTGCAGCGCTGGATAATGTCTCCGGTCGCGTGATCGGCGTGCCAGCTGAAGGGGAGCCTGGCAATGTGGGCGTAAAGCCTGTCCTGGAGCTTCTTGACCATGGTCTCCCCGCCCTTGACGGCGAGATAGTTGCAGAGCCAGAGCGCTGCAGCGGCCAGACCGGCGATGGCGATGACCGTCAGAGCCACCAGGTAGAGGTGGCTGCGCAGGAAGGTGCGCCCGCCCAGGCCTTCTATATAAGCCGTGACAAAATCGGGAAGGGCGCTCTCCTCAGTACCTATTCCGTAGTCGATGGTCGCCCGGATGATCTGGGGTATGACGGCTTCGCAGAGGCTCCTCAGAAGGGCCGCCAGAATACCCACTGTAAAATATCGCTTGCTGCCCTTGAGGAAGGACCAGAAGAGCCGCATTTCTTTTTTGTCTCTCATATACTCTCCGGATATGTTACTGTTCTGGATCCCGGGATTCACGCAGACCGTCCGGATGAACGGCATGCCTGTCTTCCGGCGCTTTCACACATGTCAGGCGCCTGAGCCCCTGTCCTTCCGGACCTTGTCTGCATTTCCTCAGCGGTCCGCCTCCAGGGCCCGGTAGTAAGCCAGGATATGGACTGCCTGCTGAAATTCGCCCGCGTCGATCATGCGCCTGAGCTCATCCGGTGCGACCACATGCACGTTCAGAAATTCGGTATCGTCCAGATCCTGGTCGGCCACGGGCCGGCACATCCGGGCCCGGAAAATAAAAGCATAGTTGTCCGACAGGGTAGCATAAGAAGCCACGCTGAGGAGCGGGCTCCAGTCGTCGGAGACATAGCCGGTCTCCTCCCGGAGCTCCCGCCTGGCCGCCTCCAGGGCCGCCTCGGGACTCACGTCCGAAGGCTCCGTGGCCGTCACCAGGATCTTGCCGCCCTCTCCGACCGCCGCGGCGAGACTGCCGTCCTTGCGCTCGATCCCGCCCGCCGGGAATTCCATGGTCAAAGCCCGGAGGCCGTGGCGGAACTGGCGGACGCAGATATAGTTCCCCGACTCATCGGTCGCGACGATGACGGCGTAGTTCTGGCGGCTGAAGTTGTAGAAGGGGCCCAGCTCGGTGCCGTCGGGCATCTCGTAGACCGTATTTCTGAAATCAATCCACTCATCCTGCACGATATGGTCCGTGCGGAGGGGTTTCCATACAATTCTCTCGTCCTCTTTGGTCATGATACCTCCTTAAACCGATGCCGCCGCTTTTATCATAGCACGGCAGCAGGGCAATGAAAACACACCTGCGGTGGAACGCCTGCAGGATCCGGCCCCTTCGGCCGCAGGGATTGATAAACGGCAAGAGCGTTGGTATGTTTCCTGCCCGTTGCCGGACCGCAGTGTAAAAAACATTATACAGCAGGGAAGAGAATTTGTCGCTCCTTTTGTTGTTCCGGAAGGGAAGTTCGTCCCGGGACCGGCAACAGAGCTCTCTGCCGGCGCTTCACCTGATCTGTCGCATCTGCCTGCCGGGCTGCAGCCAATAAGGGGCAGGCAGCAACACTTCGGAAGGGCCTTACTCCGTCGCGGCACACCCGGCCGTGGCACACCGCAGTGATTGACAAAGACCCCCGGCTGACGGTATGATGATATATATGGCAGGTGGATGCAGCGCAGGAAGACTCGTCTCCCCGCCAATGCCTGCCAAAGGAAAGGAGATCATTATGGCACTCAAAATCGTTCGCTGCAGTGGCTGCGGCAAAATCGCTCTGATCATGCAGGACAGCGCCTGTCCCACCAAGTGCTGCGGGGAGGCCATGGAAGTCCTCGAAGCCGGTACCGTCGATGCCGCCAGAGAAAAGCATATTCCGGAAGTCACCGTGGAAGGAGACAAGGTCACCGTTCAGGTCGGCTCCGTGATCCATCCCATGCTGGATGCCCATTACATCCAGTTCATCGCCCTCGAGACCGAGAGCGGCGTCCAGGTCAAATACTTAAAGCCGGGCGAAGAGCCCAAGGCAGTCTTCGGCCTCGGCGACGCGAAGCCCGTCGCCGCCTACGAATTCTGCAACCTGCATGGTCTGTGGAAAAAAGAGCTTTGATCAACCGAATCCCGGGAAACAGGAAAGGGGAGGCCGATGCCTCCCCTTTCTTAATCCAATGATTTATCAGCTGTTCCGTATCTCAGTGGATCACTTCCATTTGAGCGTGACCACGTTGCCAAACGCATAGGCTCTGTCGCTTGCGTAAACGGGGTTGCTCTTGACATAAATATAGTAGGTGCCTTTGGCGAGCTTCGCCTTGGTGCAATACTTGATTTCAGAGCCGTTCTTGACGGTCTCGATCCTCTTGCCGGAGGCATTGTAGATCTCGATCAGGTACGCGTTTGAATCGTAGGAGCCCACGTTGCCGGTCCCGTAATTGGTCGCATAATACAGCTTCTTCTTGCTGGTGAGCGTGACCTTATACCATCTGCCGTAATTCATCTTCGGACTCTGGCAGATTCTGACGGTAGCGCCCGCCTTCAGGGCAAGGGCCTTGCCCATTCTGTAGTTGTCTTTGTTGACAGCGGCCTTAAAGGTGTACTTCCAGGACCCGCTGGAGACATTCAGATAATAAGTGCCCTTTTCCACAGCAATGTTCTTATTTTTGGTGTTGGCGGAAAGGTAGGTCCGGCTGTATTTGGTACCGGAGTTCACAAGGTCACTCTTTGAATTGTAAAGCGTGATCCCGCCGTACTCGTCACCCTTGTAGCTGAAATCCAATTCGCCGGCCTTGTCCACGGTGATCTTGTAATAGGTGTAATGAATACCTGTCTGGCCGTTATACTTGTAGCTCTGGCCCACCCAGGTACCGGCATTCAGATTCTTGATGACATAGTTGACAGCTGCGGACGCGGTGACCGGCATGGCCACTGTGACGAGCATCAGCACTGCAAGAAGCATGGAGACTAGTTTTTTAGTCGTTCTTTTCATGTGGTTCCCCTTTCTTTTTTGCAATATCCTTCAAGCCTTTTGATCAGTAATTGATCGGTCCGGTCACCTTGTAGATTTCCCAGACGTCGGTTTCGCCATCCTGAGCGGCCAGGTAGTTGCCGATCTTGTAGAGGCTGGAATAGCGCTCCTCCAGAAGCGTCTCACCTGTGAAGCAGTCGATGAGACCCATCTTGTCATAGGCCTCGCCGCACTCCACGGTACCCAGGAAGTCGCCGTTGCTGGCCCTGCTGCCGGCCGTGATGGTGTAATCCTCGTCGGCAAAGCAGTAGTAGGCCGACTCATCGGACCTGGCTCCCACGAAATAGAAGCCGTAGCCCTTCTCGACGTCACCGGTCTGGCCGTTCGCCAGATAGTAGCTGAATCCGTCGCCCTTGGAGGCATAGAAGCAGCCCTCAAGATCGTCGGGCTTGCTGATGCTCTCGGCGCCTGTATCAAAGAGAACGGTTCCCGTTAAGTCGACCAGCTGATAAGCGCCGCCGTTGCTCTTGACGCGGATGACGCCCTCGCTTACCTCCTCGTAGACGGAGTTCACATTCAGGCGGCCCATTTCCTTTCCGAACATGTCGATCAGGACCGTCCCCTTCGATGTGCTGTCCGTATAGTAGTAGAGATTGCTCGGTCCTTCCAGCAGGGACAGGTAGCTGTCGGCCGTGTAAGTCTCCTTGCCTGTGTCATCATAGATATGGTAGCCGTTGTCGGACATGTAGAAGCTTCCGTTGCCGACGTAGCTCAGATAGCCGGTGGTCTCGTAGAGGACCTTACCGTCCGCACTGTACAGCCGTTTCGTTCCGTCGTCTCCCTCCATGAAGAAGCTGTCTCCGCAGGGTGTCACGCAGTAGCTGTCGCCCAGAGTGTTCTCCGCGTTCTCGACGAACTTGCCGGTCTCAAGGTCGAAGACACGGCGATAGCCGGTGTAAAGGGTATCCTCATCGGACGGAGACAGGGAGAACATGGAATCCGTCGCGTACATGATGGCCTCATCCTGATTGTCCGTCTCACCGGTCGTATAGATGACGCTCAGGAAACGGTCCGTGGACGAGTAGGAGGACCTGGGCCAGCCGATGAGGCCCGCCTCGAAGTCGATCAGGACCTTGCCGTCCGCGGTCACCAGGCCGGCGTTGTTGATATCGTCGGCCACCTTGCGGACCACGTAGAGGTCATGGCCGATGTACTCGATGTCAGTCAGATTCTCGCCCAGGACATCCTCGCCGTTCATGGCCAGCATGTGGACGGAATTGTCGTTGTTCACGCAGATGAGGGCTCCGCCGTAGGTCCGGACATAGCCAGCGTCTGCGGGGACTTCTCCGACCTTTTCCAGACTGTACCCAAGCGTCAGCTTGGCCGGATCCTTAACGGTATCCTCCTTGACTTCTTCCTTAGCGGGCTCTTCGGCTGCGGGCTCCTCCTGAGCAGGCTCCTCCGCCTCTGCGGGCTCAGTCTCCTCTTCCTCCCCAGCTTCCTGCACGAAAATGCTGGAGCCGGAGTCCTTGCCGGCGTTTTTGTCCGTGGAAGCTTCCGCACCCTCGCCGAGCACCTGCTCCTCGGCCGCCTCTGTCTCCTCCTCAGCGGTCTCCTCAGGCGCAGCCTCCTCCGTGACAGCTTCCTCTTCCACCGCAGCCTCGGCTGTGGTCTCAGCCGCCGCGCCGGAGTTGCTGTCCCCGGAGCCTCCGCATGCGGTGACTCCAAGAGCCATCGTCATGATCAGTATTGCCGCAAGCTTTCTCTTCATAGTTTCCTCCTTAGAGTATTGTGATAATGATTTCCTAAGCCTCTCCCGAGCCTCGGGCCGGGATCGGCCATAGCACTGATTCCTGTCTCACCCCTGCCGGGCAGGATGGTGAGTAGTGTGGGCGCCCGCCTGTTCCGGCGCCGGCCATGCTCTGCTCCTCAATCGGGACCACTGCATAATTATTCATAAATAACTGGCTTCTGCGTGGCTAAGTTTGCGCACTTTTCCTCTTGATTTTTCCAATGTTTTCATTAGAATAGGGAATTGCCTGTTGACCAGCATTATACCATCAAGGAGCTTACAAATGAATTCCGCCATCAGCATTTTCCTGCCAATCGCCATAGCCCTCTTCGCCGGCCTCATGCTGACCCGTCTCTTCAAGGTGATGGGCCTCAAGCTGCCCGACGTCACCTGCTACCTCATCGCCGGCCTCATCATCGGCCCCTACGGCATCGGCCGTCTCGGCGTCCCGGGCATCGGCTTCACCTCCCTGGCCGAAGTGGAGGAAGTCGGCCTCATCAGTGAGGCTGCCCTGGGCTTCATCGCCTTCTCCATCGGCAGCGAATTCCGCATGAGTGAGCTAAAGCACACCGGCAGGGCAACCGTCGTCATCGGCATCCTGCAGGCCGCCACGGCCACCCTCCTGGTGGATATCGCGCTGATCGGTCTTCATTTTATTCTGGGAGATGAAATCCTTCCCCTGTCCGTAGCCATCACCATGGGCGCCATCGCCGCCGCCACCGCGCCGGCCGCCACCCTCATGGTCGTCCGCCAGTACAAGGCCTCCGGACCTCTGACCAGCCTCCTTCTGCCCATCGTCGCCCTCGACGATGCCGTCGGTCTGGTCATCTTCTCCGTGTCCTTCGGAATCGCGCTGGCCGTCCAGGGAGGTGAGATCAACGTCTTCTCCGTGGGCATCGATCCCATGATCGAGATCGTCGCCTCCATCCTGCTCGGCGGACTCCTGGGCTACATCCTGGCCCAGCTGGAAAAGCTCTTCCACTCCAACAGGAACCGCCTTTCCCTGACCATCTCCTTCGTCTTCCTGACCATCGCCATCTCCCACCTGGAGATCCCGGTGGGACCGGTCACCATCTCCTTCTCCTCCCTTCTCATCTGCATGATGCTCGGCACCGTCTTCTGCAACGTGGCTGAGTTCTCAAAGGATATCATGGACCGCGCGGACAAGTGGACGGTACCGCTCAACTGCTGCTTCTTTGTGCTCAGCGGTGCGGAGCTGGAGCTGGGGGTCTTCTCCCATCCTGAATACGTCCTGATCGGTGTCGTCTACATCATCGTCCGCTCCCTGGGCAAGTACTTCGGCGCCAGGGAATCCTCCAGGGCCGTGGGCTGTGACCACAAGGTCGTCCAGTATCTGGGCGTGACCCTCCTGCCCCAGGCCGGTGTCGCCCTGGGCATGTGCGCTCAGGCAGGCGCGCTGGGTGAGGTCGATGGCGGCATCGTCCGCAACATCACCCTCTTCGGTGTTCTCATTTACGAACTCTTAGGTCCGACGATGACCAAGATCGCCCTGACAAAGGCTGACGAAATCACACCTGCACCTGTGGAAGGCAGAAAGAGATTCGCTCCCCAGCAGCAGGGAACACACTGATCGAGACAGGGGTCCGGCCTGCGCCCCTTCGGCGCGGCCGGGCCTTTTTGGGTGAAATATGGCCCTCCTGAGACGGCAGCTGACAAACAGGATTGCCCCTGCCGCTCAGCTTATCTCCAAATCATTCCCGCCTACGTTATTGATAACCGCAGGCGGGATTTTTTGTTGCACGCATTCAATAATTCTTTGGGAAAGTTGATGGCGAAACCAGTTTCAGGTCCGCACTTCCCGCCAGTCGTTCCACAGGACTGACGTTTTCCTGCCATGAACCTGATTATCAAGATTCAAAAGAACTGTTTTCAGCACCGAAAAGGGAGAATTCTCCGCTTCCCGGCCCCGTCAGCCTGATCGGCCGGTCACCGGTCAATAATCGCTGTCGTCCGCCCAGGCCAGGGCACAGCGCACAGCCCGCTTCCAGCCGCGGATGAGGGCGGTCCTCTTCTCCTCCTCCATCTCCGGGGAGAAGCTTCTGCCCAGCTGCCAGCTGCCGCGAATCTCCTCCTTGTCCTTCCAGAAGCCCACGGCCAGGCCTGCCAGATAGGCAGCGCCGAGGGCCGTCGTCTCGATACACTGGGGCCGATGGGCTTCGGCGTTCACCAGGTCCGCCTGGAACTGCATGAGGAAGTTATTGGCGCTGGCACCGCCGTCGACCTTGAGGCCCGTCAGCTTTCTGCCAAGATCGTCCTCCATGGCCCAGATGAGGTCGGCCGTCTGGAAGGCGATGGACTCCAGGGCAGCCCTCACGAAATGCTCCTTCTTGCAGCCCCTGGTGATGCCCACCATGACGCCTTTGGCGTAGGGGTTCCAGTAGGGAGCGCCCATGCCGGTGAAAGCCGGAACCAGGTAGACGCCATCGGTGTCGGCTACGCTCACCGCGTACTTCTCCGACAGGGCGGCACTGGTGAATTCCCGCATCTCATCCCTGAGCCACTGGATGACGGCGCCTCCGATGAAGACGGAGCCCTCGAGGGCATATTCCACATGACCGGGCAGGGAAGCGGCGATGGTGGTGACCAGGCCGTGACGGGAGAGGATGGCTTCATTTCCCGTGTTCATGAGGAGGAAGCAGCCTGTTCCGTAAGTGTTCTTGACGTCGCCCGGGGCAAAGCAGCACTGGCCGAAAAGGGCAGCCTGCTGGTCGCCCGCCGCACCGGAGATGGGAATTTCTCCGCCGAGGATGGCTTCGTCCGTGTGGCCGTAGACCGTACTGGACGGCTGCACGTCGGGCAGGAGGCTTTTCGGAATATTGAAGAGCTTCAGAAGGTCCTCATCCCAGGTGAGGGTATGGATGTTGAAGAGCATGGTCCGGGCCGCGTTGGTGTAGTCCGTCACATGGACCTTGTGCCTGGTCAGGTTATAGATAAGCCAGGTGTCCACGGTGCCGAAATAGAGCTCGCCCCTCTCCGCCCGCTCCCGGACGCCGGGCACGTTCTCCAGGATCCAGGCAATCTTGCTGGCGGAGAAATAAGGATCGGGCACAAGACCGGTCTTCTCCCGGATCATATCGGTATAGCCGTCCGATACGATCTTCTCAATCATATCCGCGGTGCGGCGGCACTGCCAGACGATGGCATTGTAGACCGGCTTTCCAGTCGCCTTGTCCCAGAGAATGGTCGTCTCACGCTGGTTGGTGATGCCGATGGCGGCGATTTCCTCCGCGGAGGCGCCGATCTGGGCCATGGCCTCCATGGCAACGCCGAACTGGGAGGACCATATCTCCATCGGGTCATGCTCTACCCAGCCGGGCTTCGGGAAAATCTGCCGGAACTCCCGCTGGGCCATGCTGCAGATCTTTCCGTCATGGTCGAACAGTATGCTTCTAGAACTGGTGGTACCCTGATCCAGGGCCATGATATATCTGGCCATTGTAGGCTCCTTTCCGCGTAAAGAAATAGGGCCGCCCCCAGGGACGGCCCGTTTCAATTTCAGGTCATACAGCCGGACATGAGCCTTCCGGCTGAGGAAAGGGTCGCTCAGATGGTGTCGTCCCTTTCAACGTAACCGATCGTTCCCTCGGCGGGCTTGACCACCGTGTTGGCGGTGATGTGCGCCCACTTGTCGACGACTTCGTTCTCGACGACAGAGTTCTCATCCACATCGACATGGGCCAGGATGACGGAATCCTTGACGTAAGCGCCCTTGGCGATATGGCAGCCGCGGCCGATAACGGAGTTGATGACCGTGCCTTCGATCTTGCAGGCGTTGGAAATCATGGAATTCCTGACAACAGCGCCCTCGAAGTACTTGGTCGGGCAGGAGTCTGTGGTCATGGTGTAGATGGGCCACTCCGGCTTGAAGAGCTGGGTGAAGACTTCGGGATTGATCATCTCAAGGTTGGCATGGTGATAAGCGTTGAAGTCGCTGAAGCACGCGAAATAGCCTTCGTGGGCTACGCCGAGGACCTTCATGCCGTTCTGGGCCTCTCTCTCGACGATGCGGGCCAGCGTGCAGGAGGAGGAGTAATCCTTGGCCTTCTGGATCAGGCTGAGGAAGGTCTCCTTCTTCATAACGAAGGTGTCCAGGAAGATGTTCTTGTCCGGATCGCCGCCGTTGTTGTAATGCATATAGGTGACCTGGCCGGACTCATCCATGGTCAGGGCTCTCTGACGGATATAGCGGGTGTCAGCATTGTTGACCGGATGATACAGCAGAGTTACCTCCGCGCCGGAAGCAATGTGCTGGTCGAGGAGGGCCTTATAGTCCTGGATATAGACGATATAGCCGGGCGCGATGATGACGTATTCCTGATGCATTCTCTTGATGATGTTGATGTTGTCGGAATATGCCGCGATATCAGTGTTGTAGATGGAGTTGGCTGTGTTCTTCTCGGAGAAGAGCAGCTGGATCTTGCCGGTCTTGGAGTTGACGTTGTACTGACGGCCGGCCAGATGCTCGGTCAAAGAACGCGGATTCTGGTTGACATAGACCTGAATGCGCTCGATACCGGAGTTGGTCATGTTGCAGACCGGGAAATCGACGGTGCGATATCTGCCGAGGACAGAGAAGGAAGCGGCCGGGCGATGGGCCTCGAGACCCTCAACATGGAGCCGGTTCGCTGTCGTTGTGATAATACCAAATGCACTTGCCATCTTTATTCAACCCCCTTTACATCCTTAGCGATGAGCTCGATCTTGTCACTGTCAGCGGCGCCGACGACGGCACCCTTGCCGATCACGACGTCATTGGCGATGAGAGCGCGGATGACGGTCGCGCCGCTCTCCACGACAGCGCCGGGCATCAGCACGGTATCGATGACGGTGGCGTCCTTCTTCACCTCAGAGCTGGTAAAGAGGACAGAGTGATGGACCTTGCCTTCCACACGGCAGCCCTGCGTGATGTAGGCATTTTCCACGTCTGCTTCCGGTCCGATATACTGCGGGATCTCAGAGACGTCCTCTGTGTAGATCCTCCAGTCGCCCTCGGAGAGGTCGAGACCGCTGTTGGGATCCAGAAGGTCCATATTGGCCTCCCAGAGAGAATCCACAGTTCCTACGTCCTTCCAGTAGCCTTCGAACTTGTAGGCGACCAGCTTGCTGCCGCCGCTTAAGTAGGCGGGGATCAGGTTCATGCCGAAGTCATGCTTGGAGGCAGGATCGGTGGAGTCCGCGATCAGGAGCTCCTTGAGCTTCTTCCATGTGAAGATGTAGATACCCATGGAAGCCAGGTTGCTCTTGGGATTCTTGGGCTTCTCCTCGAACTCGACGATGTTGAGTTCGGCGTCGGTATTCATGATACCAAAGCGGGGAGCTTCCTTCCACGGCACCGGACGGACGGCGATGGTGGCGTCCGCCTTGTTGGCGATGTGGTACTCAAGCATTTTGTCGTATTCCATCTTGTAGATGTGGTCACCGGAAAGGACCAGCACATACTCAGGTGCGAAACGATCGATGAAGTCGATGTTCTGTGTGATGGCATCCGCTGTTCCGCGATAGACGTTCAGGTCAGCGTTGGCCTTTTCACGGGGCGGGAGGACATACACGCCGCTGCCTCTAACGTCCAGACCCCAGGTACCGGCATTGGCGGCATAGCTGCCGAGATCCACGGATTCATACTGTGTCAGGACACCGACTACATCAATGCCACTGTTGGCGCAGTTGGAAAGCGGGAAATCGACGATGCGGTACTTGCCGCCGAACGGTACTGCAGGCTTGGCGATATTGGCCGTTAAATCATACAGACGGCTTCCACGACCACCTGCCAGGATCATGGCTAACATTTTGTTCTGACTCATGTTCAGACCTCTCTTTCCTAAAAAAGTGATTATCCAGAGCCGCAGCATCTTTTTTGGATGGACTGCTGCAATGCTATTCCTATTTTAGCACATTGTGCTGAATATATCATCGCATTTCTTAAAAAATATGTTTATTTCTGCCCTGCTTTCATGAATTGTTCTTCACACAGTACATGTATTCGACAGGACCGAGGGTATAAGACCAGGCAATGTTGTAATTTTCCGGCACGCCCGTCCCCGCCGGATCGATCAGCTTCCGGGAAATGAAGACCGCATCCGTCTTCTCCCTCGCCTCCCGGATGTATTCCCGGTTCTCATCGTTCATATCCGGGAAATCCGTCGGGAAGATCTGCGGATCCCATCCCAGCTCATAATAAATCTGAGGAAGGCCAATCCCGTAAGCGAGCGTGTCTTTGGGAACCTCCCTGGCGACCTCCGCCAGCATGGCCGCGGACGTATCCGTGTTCCAGCCGCCCTCCATCCGTCTGCTGATGCCGCTGTTTATGTAGAGGACACTCTCGATGGAGATCCAGAAAAGCCCGAAGAAAACGATACCGAACAGGACATACCTGAACAGCCGGAAGGCTCTGACGCCTCCCTGCGTGAGGGACTTCCTGTCCATGGCCAGGCCAAGGTCAGCCGCGTTCCCCATGAGCAGGAACATCTGAATGAGGGCGATGGACATGTTGCCGTAGGCCGTCCGGTTGATAAAGTAGATCAGGGAGGACATGCCGGACAGGGCGATGCCCGCCGCCAGGATCCGCCTCGGCCTCTCCTCTGCGGGCGTTTCCATGCGTCCCCGCAGAATCGGCAGGAGCGTAAAGCCGAACATGAGGATTTCCAGGAAGAAGAAGTGTCCTACGGACGGCAGGGGCACCCGGAGATTGTTGATGTTGTAGGTCCCGGAGAGCAGGGGGTAAATGAACTCCCGCACCGTGACGATCCTTCCCCCGACCAGCCGGTTGTAGAGAAGGACGATCCCGTATCCGCCGGCAAATCCGAGGACGATCAGGATACCCAGGACGGCCAGTGTGCCCAGGGCCCGGAGCGTGAACCAGCTCTTATCGTAGTGAAGCCGCAGGAAGGCACAGCAGGCGAAGACCACAGCGGTGAACAGCGCCGTCTCAAAGTTCCAGACAAAACCGAGTATCACGATCAGGAGCTGTACCAGGATTCGGAGGATCCGCACGCCATCCCTCGGGTGCTTCGCCTCCCAGGCCAGGTAGGCCACCCCCAGCATGGGGAAGAGCAGGCGATGAGGATTGATCTGAAAATAGACCCCCGACCGGGTGAGCAGGGTGCAGGTCCCAAAGCAGGCGAACATGGTCAGGTAGAAAACCAGGTCCCGCTCGATCAGGATATCCGCCGTGTACACCGCCGCCAGGAAGGTGATGAGCGTGAAGATCGCGATGGCCAGGGCGACTGCCCGGTAGTTATTTCCCAGGAGCCTCACCAGGGGCAGATAGAGGATTCCGTGATGGCCGTAGATGTTGATGTGGTGGTTGTCGAACGGCACCAGCCGGGCCGTGTTGATGATGGTCGTCGTGTAGGCGTCGACGTGCAGGATGCCCGCCCCGGTGTCCGCGTACGGATTGGGGCACCACTCATAGAGCGCGCACAGGAAGGAGATGAAACCACCGACCACCCATCTCACCGCCCTGCTCTCCCTGACTGCGCTCCTCCCCAGGACATAGAGCAGGAAAGCGGGGACAGCCATGGCGGCAAAGTAGGGAAGGGGCGGCAGGTTCTGCCGCAGGGAATAGGCGGCAAGGCCGCCGGGGTAGAGGGTGTTCTCATTTCTGTAGACGCGGTAGATGAGGAGAAGCAGGGCTGCGGCGCAGGCCAGAAAGCCGGGGACCAGCAGGGCGTTGAGGATCCTGGCTGCCTTTCCGTCACCGTCAAAGAACCGCTGAAGGCCGCGGGTCAGCAGAAAGAGTACCAGGGCACCTGCACAGACTCCGAGGATGCCTGCCACGTAGACGAAAAAGTTGTAGTTGACGGGAAAAGCCTTGTCCCCCGAATTGTAGGGCAGGCCCGTCATCACATGCCAGCCGCCGATCAGCAGGACCGTCAGCAGGATATAGATGACCATATCCAGGTTCTTGTTCGTTTTATTTTCCATCGGATCTCCTAAGACAGAACGCCCGCGCTCCGGCTTGCTTACGGGAGCGCGGGCCTCCGGTCACTCTTCTTCAAACGGGAATGTAAACGGCAGGTGGTAGAGGTCCCTCACATAAATGAAGTCCTTCTGGACTCCCTTGCCCATGGGATCTCCCTTATCCTTTCTCTCGAGCCAGGCATCCCACTCCTTTTCGCCGGCCGTGTAGATCCGGTCGTGGCCAGGAGCCTTTTTGGAGGCCCGGAGGGCCCGGAGGATATCGCCGGCCGTCTTCCTGAAGTTCTCTGTGCCCAGGAAGAACTCAGGGTTAATGACAATGAAGAAATGGCCCAGACTGATGGGCTGCTTTCCGCCACCCGGTGCCTTGCTGGTGATGTCCTTCATGAAGACATTGCCGGCCAGGGCGGCGGAGAGGATCTCGACCACAGCCGCAAAGCCGTAGCCCTTGTAGCCGGCGGTCTCCTCACCGATCCCGCCCAGTGGCGCCAAGGCCGCGGTCCCCTTGACCAGGGCTTTCAGGATCTCCTCGCTGTCCGTCATGGGCTCGCCGTTCTCGGAGATGACCGTGCCGGCAGGGGTCGGCATGCCCTCGCGGGCATAGTATTCGATCCTGCCCCTCTGGACGATGGAAGTCGCGCAGTCCAGGCAGAAGTCGAAAGGCTCGTCGGTGGGCAGACTGAAGGTCAGGGGGTTGGTCCCCATCATGTTCTCGACGCCGAAGGTGGGCGCAATGGAGGCCCGGGCGTTGGTGCCCGTGATGCCGATCATGCCCTCCTTGGCGGCCATGCCCGTCCAGTAGCCGGCGATGCCGTAGTGGGAGGAGTTGCGGACTGCTCCCATGGAGAGGCCGTAGACTTTGGCCTTCTCGATGAGGGCGGTCATCATTTTGTGGCTGGCCACCATGCCCATGCCGTCATGGGCATCGGCCACCAGCGTGGTGGGCGTTTCCTTGATGATTTCGTAGTCGGTAACCGGGTTCAGGATCCCGGCCTCGATGCGGTCGATGTAGATGGGCTTAAAGCGGTTGGCACCGTGGCTCTCTATGCCCCTGCGGTCGGACTCCAGGAGGACGTCCGAACAGATCCGGGCATCCTCCTCCGGCAGGCCTGCAGCCTTGAAAGCCTCTGTCATGAACGAACCGATCAATTCCCAGGATACATACGGTCTGCCTTGCTTATCCAACATGTCTGCCTCCTTTACTCAGCCTCCCAGCCGTTCAGATACGCTTCCTGCTCCGGCGTCAGGCGGTCGATGGCCAGGCCCATAGCCTTCAGCTTGTACCAGCCGATCTCGTCGTCGATGGAATCCGGAACATCGTACACCTTGGTCTCCAGTTCATTTCTGTGCTCGGCCAGCCATTTCAGGCTCAGGGCCTGGACGGCGAAGGACATGTCCATGATCTCCGCCGGATGTCCCATGCCGCAGGCCAGGTTGACCAGCCTGCCCTCTCCCAGCACGTTGAGGGTCCTGCCGTCCGGCAGGGTATACCCGATAATGTTCCTGCGTCTGGTCTCGGAGCTCACCGCCATCTTCCGCAGGGTGGCCACGTCCACCTCGCAGTCGAAATGGCCTGCGTTGCAGAGGATGGCCTGGTCCTTCATGACCTCGAAATGCCGCCGGACGATGACGTCCTTGCAGCCCGTGACCGTCACGAAAATGTCACCCACTCTCGCAGCTTCGTCCATGGGCATGATCCGGAAGCCGTCCATGGTGGCGTCCAGGGCCTTGAAGGGGTCGATCTCCGTGATGATAACGTTGGCTCCCATGCCCTTGGCCCGCATGGCCGTGCCCTTGCCGCACCAGCCGTAGCCGGCCACGACGACAGTCTTGCCCGCCACAATCAGGTTGGTGGTGTCCATAATGGCCGTCCAGACAGACTGTCCGGTCCCGTACTTGTTGTCATAGTAGTGCTTGGCTTTTGCGTCGTTGACCGCCATCATGGGGCAGGGAAGAATACCGCCCTTCTCTCTGGCCCGCAGGCGGTGAATGCCGGTCGTTGTCTCCTCGCAGCCGCCGATCAGCTGGTCGGCGTACTCCTTGCAGCGGTCGCCCAGGAGATTGATGAGGTCCCCACCGTCGTCCACGATCAGATTGGGGTGGCAGGCAAGGGTCTGGACCAGAAGCTCTTCATACTCAGCCGGTGTGACGCCGTACTTGCCGTAGGTGTCCACACCCATCTCAGCGATGGCCGCGGCGACGTCGTCCTGGGTGGAAAGGGGGTTGCAGCCGGTCAGATGGACCTCCGCGCCGCCCTTGGCCAGGACCAGGCCCAGATTGGCCGTCTTGGCCTCCAGGTGTACGGAAACCGCCACCTTGAGCCCCGCAAAGGGCTTTTCCTTTTCGAACTGCTTTTCTATCTCCGTGAGGGCCGGCATGAAGGACCGCACCCACTCAATCTTCTTTCTGCCCTCCGGAGCCAGGGAAGGATCTTTGATATTGCTCATCTGACAAACCTCGCTTGTGCTTTTTATAAGGATATCTGCAGGAATTTCTGTTGGAAGGCTCTCACATGGGCGAAGACCTCCGCCTCATCGATCGTCAGAAGCGTGCGGTCCCGCATGAGAAAGCGTCCGTTCACCATCGTGTCCGTGACCTCAGACCCATTGGCCGAGTAGCAGAGGGAGGATACGATGTTGTTGTTGGGGAAGAGGGATACGGCGTTCAGGTCCAGGAAAATAAGGTCCGCCGCCGCCCCTTCCGCGATCACGCCCAGCTCTCCGGCCCGTCCCAGGGCCCTGGCCGCGTTGGAGGTGCAGGTCTTCAGGGTGAAGGCGGCCGGTGCCGCCGTGGAATCGCGGCTGATGCCCTTGTGGATCATAGTGAAAAGACCCATTTCCCGGAACAGGTTGAGGGTATTGTTGCTGGCTGCGCCGTCGGTGCCCAGGCAGATATTGACGCCGGCTGCCTGCATTTCCAGGACCGGGGCAAACCCGTTTCTGAGCTTGGCGTTGCTGGCCGGGTTGGTGACCACGGTGGCACCGCTTCTGGCAAGGCGGGCGATGTCGTCGTCCTGCATCTGGACGCAGTGGGCCAGGATCGTGCGGCTGCTCAAAAAACCGATGTCGTCGAGAAGGGCGACCGGCGTCTTGCCGTGTTCCTTCAGGCAGTTCTCCACTTCGGTCATGCCCTCTGACAGGTGGGTCTGCCGCAGAAGCCCCCGGGCGTCGGACTCCCGGACCACCTCCTTCATGAGGTCCACCGAGCAGCTGTAGATGGCATGCGGTGAGAGGATGAAGTCCAGCGTGTCGCTCCTGTGCTTCTCCATCTCCTCCAGGGCCTCGGGGAACCGCCTGTTCCCGGCCTCGTATAGACTGCCGCCCACCAGACCGCGGCCGATGTAGCCGCGGAGTCCTGCCTTCTCAGCCGCCAGGCAGGACTGCTCGTGGAACATGTGCATGTCCACGAAGGCGGTGGTGCCGGTGCGGATCATCTCGATCATGCCCAGGAGGTTGCACCAGTAGGCGGCCTCGACCGTGAGGGTGTCCTCCACCGGCATGACACGGTCAAAGAGCCACTCGCCGAAGGGCACGTCGTCGGCGTAATTGCGCATGCCCGTCATGTAGACATGGGTGTGCATGTTGATGAGTCCGGGCATGACGAGCCTGTCCCGGGCATCGATGCGGGTGAAGGTCTCCTCCGTCTCCGGCGCCCTGCCTATGGCCGCGATCTTTCCGTCCATGACGTAGAGATCCTCTTTGACTGCGCGGAATCCGTCCCCATCCTCCAGCAGAAGATATCCGTTGGTAATAATATAATTCAAACTTTTTTTCCTTTCAGGCTCAGTGCCGGCCTTGCGGCACCTCTTTTCTTTTTATCATAGCACAAAAGCCGCGGGAAATGAATCCATTCCCGCGGTTTATCACAAGGTGCGCCAGATTCCGGACAGGCTCAAAAGGAGACGAAGGCCGGCACCATGAGGATGACCATGATCACCGCCAGCATGACGAACATGGGGAAGGTAAGCTTCGTCCCGGCCTTCTCCCCCAGGACCCTGGCCTGCTTCCGCCGTTCATCGAAGGCCTCGGCGGCCTCCCGCTCCAGGATCAGGACCATCTCACCGGTGCCCCGGCGCAGGTTCTGGCCGAGGAGGGCGGCGAAGGACTTGTACCTGGCCTCAGGGACTCTCCGGCCCATGGCGGCGTAGGCCTGAATTTCCGGCATCCCATTGGCCATGTCGGTGCAGAGGCGCACGATTTCCTCCAGGCCCTCCCGCCTTGCTCCGCCGGCCTCCAGACTCTTCCTATAATCGCCGGCCATCTTCTCGAAGGCCCGCCTGAGGCTCATGCCGGCGCCGAGGAGGAGCATGAGCTTGCTGACTATGTGGGGATAATCCAGCACCAGACTGACCCGCCGCCTCTCCTCCGCCTGCCGCCGGTTCTCGAGCTTCGACAGGATCGTCATCAGCGCGATGACAAAGCCGAGTCCCAGGAAGACCCTGCCCGCATCGGTCCCGGTTCCGGTCCACACAGCCGCCCGGCCGTCGATTTCCTCCGGCAGATACAGCCTTTCGTCCGTCTCGCTGTTCCTTTCGGAGATGGTCTCCCGGATCAGGGCATCGAGCCGGTCCTCCTCGCTGAGGAGCTTCGGAAATACAGTCACTGTAAGTGTCGTCTCCCTGACCTCCTCCTCAAAGGTGATGTCCGCGGAAAGAGTCACCTCCGTCCCCGTCTCCGGCACATCCGTTCCGAGTTTTCCATCCCAGTCCACTATGGCTGGCTTGTCCACCATCCAGGAGACGGTGACCGGAAGGCCCGGGAGCGCAGCCGGCAGGGTCAGATCACCTGTCACGTGATCGGGATCTTCTTCCCCAAGAACGGCCCCGGGCAAGGCAGCTTCCGCGGCGTCCAGGATCTGTCTTACCTCCTTCTCCGTGTAAGTCCTGGGCAGCACGTCGACCGTGAACTCGCGCGTCTCACCGTCCAGGGTCAGGGAGAGGACCTCCTCATAATCTACGCCGCCGTAGTCCTCCCGCTGCAGGTATCCCTTTGCCACGGTATCCACCCGGGCGGCATTGACCGTCAGCATACAGCCCAGGACGTTGGCGGCAAACAGGACCACCAGAGACTGCCGCACCACCCTGTCATCGAGGTCCAGACTTCCCAGGCACCGCCGGTTGATCAGACGGGCGGCCGCGCTGAAAAAACCGCCGGATACTGCGAAGAGAATACCAAAGCCTGCCATAACGGCGGCGTAGATCCAAAGCCTGCTCATTGTGCTCCTTTCCGGGCCTCCCGGCCCTGCTCCAATGCACACCATCTTCTCCCTTCGATATGCTGCGTGGCGATCATGGGTGAAGAGCTGTCATACCTCAATCTGCACGATGCTGTTACCCCAGAGTACGGCCGCCGCGTAGACAGCCAGGCACCCTGTCATGACCAGCATTCCCAGCGCCGTAGTGTACAGAACGTCCAGGTAGCCGGGGCTTGTCAGCTGCATGTAGAGGATAATGCCGCACGGCATGACGCTCATGATCCGCTGCTCATACTTTTTGGCAGCAAGGCTGGCCTCGATCTCCCGCTCCACGTCCAGCTTGTCGGATATGGCGGCGGAGGCGCTGCGGACGATACCGGAGAGATTGCCTCCCATCTTCCTTCCGGAAACAAAGACCGCCGCGAAATTCTCCACATCCTCGATTCCCGACCGCCTCCCCAGGTCCAGGAGCAGACTTTCCACCGGCACGGACAGGCGGATCTGGCTGTTCATGAACGCAAGCTCTTCCAGGATCAGGGAATCCGGCCCCAGCATGCCGGTCAGGTCCTTCTCCGCCTCGACCAGGCTGTTCTCCACCGAGTAGCCCGCCCGCAGGGAGACGCTCAGACAGCCCAGCAGTTCCCGGAACTCCCCCGTCAGCTTCTTTTGCCGGGCGGTCAGCTTTCTTTGCCGGTAACCGGAAACATACCAGATGCCCAGGGGCAGAAAAAAGACGAGCACCCAGAGCTTCCTGTAGAAGAGGTAGTCCAGTACAGCGCACAGAAGCAGGGCCTGGAAGACCGCCGATACCCACTCCCCGGCCGACAGACGGTAGTCTCTGTAATCGATCCTGGCACCTGTCTTCCGACCGTGGCGCCGCCCTGCAGGGGATTGACGCGATCCCCGGAAAAAGCCTTTCCCGGGGGCTGCACCGTCTCCCAACCATCCACCTGCGGACAGACCTCCCTGGAAACTGTCCTTCCCGGAGACCGCGCCGTCTCCCGGCCGTCCGCCTGAGGGCGGACCTCCTTTTCCGCTTTCTCTCCTCATCATGACATCGCCTCTCTGTCTCTCTGCCCAGGAGTCCTCGTGTTTCCGTATCCTCCGCTGTGCCCCGCATTTCCGGCTCCTGCCGGTTTTTCCGGGCATGCAGTCTCCTTCTTATTTCTATGACAGGTTTTCTCTCTCTCCCTGCCAGTCCTTCCCGAACACTCTCTCCATTTTCAGGGTATGCGTGAGCTGCCCGGCCTGCCTGAGCACGCGTCCGGCCTCGTCCCAGAGAAAAAGAGGATGCAGCGTCACCTCCCCTTCCGCGAACCCGTCCACCTCCGCGATTTCGAGGACCCGCCGGCTTCCGTCCCGGAGCCTGCCCAGGTGAACAAGTATGTCGACGCCGGAAGCGATCTGTCTCCGGATGGCCGGCAGGGGAAGCGGAAAGGCCATGAGGACCATGGTCTCGAGTCTTGAGATCATGTCTGGGCAGTTGTTGGCGTGCAGCGTGCAGAGGGACCCGTCATGCCCGGTGTTCATGGCCTGGAGCATGTCCACCGCCTCCCCGCCGCGCACCTCACCCACTATGATCCGGTCCGGCCGCATTCTCAGGGAAGCCCGGATCAGGTCACGGATGCTGACCGCTGCCGCCCCTTCCATGTTGGCGCTCTTGGCCTCCAGGCGCACCAGGTTGTCTATGCCCTGGATCTGGAGTTCAGCATTGTCCTCTATGGTAATGATCCGCTCAGTGGCCGGGATAAAGGAGGACAAGGCATTCAGAAATGTGGTCTTCCCTGCCGAGGTCCCGCCGCCGATCATCATGGAATAGCCTGCGGTGACCGCCCGCTCCAGAAAACCGGCAGCCTCCCGGCTGATACTCCCCAGGCGTATGAGTCTGCCCATTGTGATGGATTCCTTCGGGAACCGGCGGATGGTCAGCACAGGTCCTTCCAGGGCAGCCGGTGCGACGACGACGTTGACACGGCTCCCGTCCGGAAGACGTGCATCCACGATGGGGGTGGATTCATTTACCACCCGGTTGACCCGGCCCACAATCTGGGAAATGACGTCATCCAGCTTTTCCCGCGAAGAGAAAGCCTTGTCCCACCTCTCAAGCCTGCCATCCCTCTCCCTGAAAATGGCTCCCGGGCCGTTCACCATGATTTCTGTGACGGAAGGATCGTCCAGGAGTTCCTGCAGGATGTCCAGCCGCCTGACCGAGGCGAAGAGCTCCGCGGACAGCCGGCTCCTCTCCTCCAGCGACAGGTACTTTTCCCGGTGGGCTTCATTCACCAGGCTGGTGATCAGGCGCAGGATCTCCTCGTCACTGACCTCCCCGGACAGGTTGAGGTGGTCCATGAGACGACGTCGCAGGGCAGGATACAGGTCCTCAGACATTCATTTCCTCCTTCAGGGCACAGTAAAGAGAGCCAATGATCCTCCGTTCGCCAGGGTACGGCGGCTATGCTCATGCCTGTTCACGAAAAAAGGACAGCCCTCGCAGGACTGTCCTCATTATAGGTGATTCGAACGGATCGATGCCATTCGCAGTATCGCCAAAATACAATTGGATTTTTCGTACTGTTTTTATTTTTTGAATTTCCGGAACATCTCATTCCGCGGGAAGCACGCCGTGGTTGATGACATAGATCGGATCGTAGAAAATGATGTTGTTCTTTCGCAGAATGGTCTCGCTGCTCTTGGTTTCCACGTAACCCCAGGGATCCAGGGACGGGGAGGCGCCGTCTTCCATGGTATAGACGGCGAAATGCAGGTGCGGCGCACTCACATTGCCGGTGTCGCCCATGGTGCCGAGGATCTGCCCCGCGCTCACGGTATCACCGACGGAGACCCGGATGGAGCCCGCGGTCAGGTGGCTGTAGAGCGTGTAGACCTTCTGTCCCCAAAGCGTGTGCTCTAGCACGACATGGTACCCGTTCCCACCGCTCTCCCTGGCGCAGAGGACCTTGCCCGCCGCGGCCGCATAGATGTTCCTGTCCGTGACGGAGCTCATATCCTGGCCCGAGTGGTAAGGTCTGCCGGTATCGGCCATGCCCGGAGCGTAGACAGCGAAGGGCCGGCCAAGAACATAGCCCTTCATGGGCATCTGGAGGGCAACTGCCTGACGGACCTTTTTGGTCACGGCAGCACTCACCGAACCGTACAGGCGCGACCCGGAAACGGTGGCGTAGGCCCGGACCCGGAAAACATACTGATCCCCGGGTGTGAGACCGGTCAGCTTTTTGGAGCATGCAGTCGTAGTGACCTTCTTAAAGGAAGACTCCGTGGCTTTTCTGTACTCGACCCGGTACCCGGTCGCCCCTTTTACGGCGCCCCAGGATACGACAGCCTCGCCGGCCTTGGATGACTTCACCGTGATCTGAGGCCTGCCGGGCTTGATGGTATAGGTCTTTCTGACCATACCCGCGTACTTGCCCATGCCTATGACGAAGACACTGGCTGTCCCGATGTCGGTCGTGCCGACGTAGGTCAGGGAATAGTCCGTGCCCTTGGACAGCGTTTTCCCGCCGTAGGTGACGGTGACTACAGGCTTTCTGGCGGAACCGGTGTAGGTGTAGGAGGTCGCACTCAGCTTGACCGTCGCCTTCCCGATATCCGTCAGATTCTCCTCCCACTCACAGATAAAACCGGTATTGGTGCTGTTTTTCTTTGTGGAGGAGGCATCGATCCAGAGATAGCCGCCCTTGACCCATAACTGAAGGTAATCCCTGGCAGCCCCGTTTGCACTGGGGCGGTTCTCTGCCCACACGGTGTAGGCCCATCGCTCACCGGTGACCCACTTCCAGCGGCCTTCCGTTTTGGAGTCGCTGGCGCCCAGCCAGTAGCGCCGGCCGGACTTGCAGGCCAGGGACTTCAGAATCTCCTGCTCGGGAGCGCTGGCCACCGTTGCCAGATGGCCGCCCAGGCTCTCGCAGTATTCCTTTGCCTCCTGCCAGGTCATGGCCATGTTGTAGGCCTTGAAGTAGTGTCTCACAAAACCGATGGTCACCGATTTGGCCGTCGAAGGAATCCCCGCAGCCGGGACCGGAGCAGGGAAGGAGACAAGCAGGGCCAGGACCAGCCAGACAAACAGCAGCTTCTTCATGCAGTTCACAACAAGTCGCATATGTCTCCTCCTTCAAATATCTTCTGTCCCGATGGAACCGGGGTGATTGTCTGCATTTTCCTATGCCGGGATCAGGTGAAATAAACCATCTCCTCGGCGGGCGCTTCCGCCTCTCTGACTTCAGTGACGCGGATGACCGGGCCTTCCTTGCCGTAGGCTTCCGCGAATTCCTGATGGATCGTACCTGTGACCTCCACCCACTGGCCGGCTTTGAGCCTTTCGGCCAGTGGCGTCCTGCAGACGAAGCCGATGAACTGGGTGTCGGCGGCGCAGCAGGTCATGGCCCGGCGGCCGGCGGCGAAGAAGTCCGCGTCGTCCTCCTTGTGCTTGAGGACCTGGGCCTTGAAACGGGCATTTTTCCCCTCGTACTTGTCCGGGTTGTCCATCATATCCACATACCAGACACCGAAATCCATGTCCTCGACCGTGAAGGGATCCTCCTCGATGTCGAAAGGCATCTCTCCCTGGAAGATATCCATGATGTCGCCGTCCATATTCTCGAAAATGACGTCCGCCCCCGGCGCGATCACCTTGCAGCTTCGCCTGTAGTTGGCCAGCGGCTGGTCCTCCCGGCAGCGGTTGTAAATAATCGTGTCGGCCCGCTGGATCATCTCCGAGAAGAGAGGCATCCAGTTCTTCATGTACAGGTCGAAGGTCTCTCCGTCCACGATGACGATGTGCTGCAGAATGGTCCAGTTCCAGGGATGCTTCATCTCATAGAACTTTTTGACGCTCCACATGGGATTGTACTCGATGATGATCCGGGTGGGCTTGTGCTTCTTGGTCAGGTTCCGGAGGGTGGTCTTGTTGAAATCCTCCTGGTCCTCGATGACCTCGATGACGGTGCCCGTTTTGGCCAGGAGCTCCTCCTCGTCGTACTCCACCTCGCCCTCCTCGGTCAGGATGAGAAGGGTCTTGCCTTCCACCTGGAAATACTCCTGGTGGAGGGTATCGTTTAAAAATGTGGTCTTGCCGGCCTCCAGAAAGCCTGTGACCAGAAAGACCGGGCATTCCTGATTGAACATCTGATCCTCCCTATTATGCCGGTGGGTTGTTCTTTCTTATTTAAAAAGCCCGGCCAGCTTGTCCTCCTTGAGCTCGGCGCCGATGACGCAGAACTTGCCGGTGATCTGCGGCGTGCCCTCGCGGACGTCGCACTCTTCCGGCACCATATCGAAAAAGATCCAGCCGCCATCGGCGTTGCCGACCATGCCCTTGGCCCTGAGGATCATGCCGTAGGTGTTGTCATCGGAAAGCTTCTTCAGGATGCCTTCAATCTCGGCCATGGTGTATTTTCTGGCAGTCTCCATGCCCCAGCTGGTGAAGATCTCATCGGCGTGATGGTGTCCCTCATGGCCATGGTCGTGGTGATGATGATGGTCGTGATGATGCTCGTGCTCCTCGTCATGGTCGTGATGATGCTCGTGCTCCTCATCATGGTCGTGATGATGCTCATGTTCCTCATCATGGTCGTGATGATGCTCATGTTCC
>CACXEL010000324.1 GCA_902766655.1 uncultured Lachnospiraceae bacterium
AGGAGCTGGGCGTGAGCCTCATCCGGCGCAGCACCCGCTCCATAGAGCTTACGGACAAGGGCCGCGAAATCTTCGAGTACGCCGAGGGCATCCTGACCCTCCGGGACCGGATCGGCAGCGCCTGCCTGCCAGGACGGCAGAGGCTCATTCGGATCGGCGCCTCCACTATTCCCTCCTCCTGCCTTCTGCCCGGCATCATCGCCGATTACTTAAGGATCCGCACGGACGTGGCCTTCGACATTACCCGGAGTGACTCCAGGGTCGTGGCAGAAGGGGTCGCCAGCCACCTCTACGACCTCGGCTTCACCGGCATGCCCTCGGGCAGCGCCGGCCTCGTCGAGGAAGCCGTGGCGCGGGACCACCTGGTCCTCATCACGCCCGTCCAGGACCGCTTCCGGGAAATGAAAGCCGCCTTCGATGCCTCCGCCGCCGGCGGGGAGCCGCCCGCCGACAAGCTCGCCGACGTCCTGAGAATTCTTGTCGCCGAGCCTTTTATACAGCGCGAAGAGGGAAGCGGCTCCCTGGACAAGGCAGCCTCCCTCCTGGAGAATGCAGGCATTTCCCCGGGAAGTCTCCGGGTAGCCGTCCGCACCAATGACCAGGAGGCTATCCTGGGCCTGGTAGCTGCCGGAGCCGGCATCTCTATCCTCTCCGGCCAGGCAGCCCGGATGTTCGCGGCGGAGGGCCGGATCCTCTGCTTTGACCTGGCACCCACTGCCGGCGGGCGGGACCTCTTTCTCCTCTACAGCAAGTACGACACACTTCCGAGACATGTGCAGGACTTTGTGCGCTTCGTGCGCGAAGCCGGCTCCTGACAGTACGCACACAGCACTCCGCCCTTTTATTCCACACATACCGCGTTCCTTTGACCGTGACATGCAAGCCTCATTGCGAGACACGCGGTACCCTGCCCTTTTGTTCCGTACATTGCGCGGGCCATCATCCGTTATTCGCCGGCTTCACCGCCTGACGTGAATGGCCCCTCTCTAACAGGAAGAGTATCATGACCAACAAACGCATTTATCTGGACAACGCCGCCACCTCCTTCCCCAAGCCCGCCTCCGTCCCGGCGGCCATGACCGACTTCATGACGAACGTGGGCGCCAACATCGGCCGGGGTTCCTATGAAAGCGCCTACGACGCAGGCATGCTCGTGTACGACGTCCGCGACCGCCTCTGCCGTCTCTTCGGCGGTCCCGACCCCTCTCAGGTGGTCTTCACCATGAACGTCACCATGAGCCTCAACATGCTGATCAAGGGGCTCCTCCGGCCCGGGGACCACGTGCTGGTCTCCTCCATGGAGCACAACGCGGTCATGCGGCCCCTGGTCCAGCTGGAAAAGGAAGGCATTTCCTTCACCCGCCTGCCCTGCCTGCCCGACGGCTCCCTGCCTGTCACCGAGGGCGCTCCCGAGCTCGGGAAGTACCTGCGGGAGAATACGCGGGCGGTCATCATGACCCACGCGAGCAACGTCTGCGGGACCGTACTGCCAGCCCGGGAGATCGGAGCTTTCTGCAAAAAAAACGGGCTGGTGTTCATTTTGGACACCGCCCAGACTGCCGGCGTGCTGCCGGTGGATATGAAGGAAATGAATATAGACGGGCTGGCCTTCACGGGCCACAAGGGCCTGCTCGGGCCGCAGGGCATCGGGGGCTTTCTTCTCCGCAAAGGGCTGGCCGACAGGATCCGGCCCCTGATCGCCGGCGGCACCGGCTCCATCTCCCACACGGAGATCATGCCGGATTTCATGCCTGACCGCTTTGAATCCGGGACCCTGAACCTGCCGGGCATCGCGGGTCTTGGAGCAGGCCTGCGCTTTGTGGAGGAAAACGGCCTCACCGCCATCTGTGAACACGAGCGCATGCTCACCGGCCTCTTCCTCGAAGGCCTTCTGCCCCTTGCGGAAGCCGGCCGTATCCGGATCCTGGGAAAAAAAGACCTGGCCGGCCGCACAGGCGTAGTCTCCCTGCAGCCGACTGAGCTCGATCCGGCCGAAGCAGCTTACCGGCTGGACGCGGAGTTCGGCATTCAGACCCGGGTGGGCCTCCACTGTGCACCGTCGGCTCACAAGACACTCGGCACTTTCCCCGCCGGCACCATCCGTTTCTCCTTCGGCGTCTTCAACACACCGGAGGACGTGGAGACCGCTCTTGCGGCATTGAAGGCCATCGTATGAACCCGGAAGGCATCCGGCTCCGGAGCCTCAGCAAAGTATGGCAGAAAGCAGAGGGATCTTCCTCTTTGTTTCACCTTTCTCTGTCACATGATCCGGCACAAAAAAGAGCTGCCCGCCACTTTGCTATGTGGTGGGCAACTCTTTTTGTCTGCATTTTTACGGTCGTCAGTGCCTTTCAGATGGCTGCCTGAAAGTTCCGCTCGACCCCGCGCATGGTGAAAAGGTAGAGTACAATGCCGTACACGCCCGCGACCAGCCAGGCCGCGCCGTCCGCAGCCACAGCCAGGGCGTAGCTGCCCACGGCCATGGAGGTAAAGGCGAGGACCATCCTGGCGCCAAGCTCGGCCAGTCCCATGGTCATGGCCCGTACGCCGTAGCCGCAGCTCTGGATGGCGCCACGGTAAATGAAGATCATGGCCAGGGGGATATAGAAGAGAGAATTGATCCGCGCGTATGTCTGCGCCCAGGGCAGAAGAGCCGCCACCTCGGACGCGTCCGAGAAGAAGAGCGGCAGGATATCGGGCAGGAAGAAGTTCATGACAGTCATGCCGATGAGCGAATAGAGGCACATGATGGCGGAGGCAGTCTTCACCCCCTCGCGGATCCGCCCGCCCTCTTTGGCCCCGAAGTTCTGGCCGACGTAGGTCGAGACGGCCATGCCCATGGAGAAATTGCCCTGGCCCAGGAGCATGTGTACCTTGCTGGCCGCAGTCGTGCCGGCCACAGCCAGAGAACCGAAGAGGTTGACGGCAGACTGCATGATGATGGTGCCGGAGGACGTGATGGCGTTCTGCAGCGCCATGGGAAGTCCGATCCCGATCTGGGCGGAGGCCAGAGCCTTGTCAATGCCCCACTGCCCTCTCCCGGGTGTCAGGACCGGCATTTTCCGTAAAATATAGACACCGCATCCCATCGCCGCGATTCCCTGGCTCACCACCGTCGCGAAAGCCGCGCCCATGGTACCCATGCCCAGAAAGGCGATGAAGGTATAGTCCAGGACGATGTTGAGGCAGGAGGAGAAGATCAGGAAATAGAGGGGGACCCGGCTGTTGCCGACTGCTCTCAGATAAGAAGAAAAGAGATTGTAGAACATGGTGGCCACGATGCCACGGCAGATGGTGGACACATAGCGGTAGGCATTTTCAAAGATATCCGCCGGCGTGTTCATCACCCTGAGCAGGGGCCTTAAGATGATGGAGCTCACGACCGTGAGGACGGCCGCCGTGACCAGCGACAGGAGTATGCCCGTGGCCACGGACCGGTGGGTCCCCTCCTCATCTCCGGCCCCGAACCGCTGTGAGGTGACGACGGTGAAGCCTGTGGACATACCTCCCGAGAAGCCCAGGATCAGGAAAAAGAGGGTGCCGGTGGAGCCGACGGCCGCCAGGGCTTCCGGACCCAGGACCCGCCCCACGATGATGGTGTCCACCATGTTGTAAAGCTGCTGAAAAAGATTGCCGATAAAGACCGGGATCACGAAGCGAAGAAGCATTCCAAGCGGTCTTCCCTTTGTCATATCCATCTGCATGTTGTCATTTCCCCTGTGTCCGCGATTCAATAATTGCCGGGAATTACTATAGCACAGAGAAATCGTCAAGTCACTGTACCAAATCCTTTTTCCTGTTTTTCACAAATTCATACGAGTCGGGACATACTTTTTTCAAAATTCTCCCTTATCATCACACCCATACGAACCGAAAGGAGAATTCACCCTATGAAAAGAAATACAGTTGCCCGGCTCCTTGCCTTCACCATCGCCTACTCAGTCATCACAGCCGGCTGCGGGTCCAACACTGCCGCCGACACCGCCTCCGCCACTTCCGTAAACCGGGAAGTCACCGATGCCCAGACGGAAGATGCTGAAAATACAGACACATCCGCAGACCAGGCAGCCTCCGATGCTCAGACCGAAGCCGTTGAAAATGCAGACATCACCGCGGACCAGGCGGCTTCCGCTTCCCAGGCCGATGCCGCAACAGGCTCCGACCTCTTCACTGACCGTGATCTTGCCCAGGAGGCGGACCTTGCCGAGGCGGAGACCATCACCGTCGCCGACGGACAGGATGTGAGCATCACCGAGGCAGGCGTCTACATTCTGACCGGCACCGCATCAGAGTGCACCGTCCGCGTGGAGGCGGACAAGGAGGACAAGGTCCAGTTGGTCCTGGACGGCGTCTCCATCACCAACACGGATTCGCCGGCCATCTACGTAGTCTCCGCGGACAAGGTCTTCATTACCACGACGGACAGCGAGAATTCCCTCTCCGTGACCGGCACCTTCACGGCGGACGGGGAGACCAACACGGACGCAGTCATCTTCTCGAAGGATGACCTGGTCCTGAACGGCCTCGGAACCCTGACCGTCAGCTCCACCGACAACGGCATCACCTGCAAGGACGACCTCAAGGTCACCGGCGGCACCTACAGCATCACATCCGTCTCCGACGCCGTCGAGGCCAACGATTCCATCTCGATCGCGGACGGTTCTTTCACCATCGTAAGCTCCAAGGACGGCTTCCACAGCGAGAACGATGAGGATGACAGCCTGGGCAGCATCTACATCAGCGGCGGCAGCTTCGACATCAAGGCCTCCGACGACGGCATCCAGGCCACCTCCACACTGACCATCGACGGCGGCACCTACGCCATCACCGCGGAGGAAGGGCTCGAAGGCACCTATCTCACCATCAATGACGGTACGATCAACATCAATGCCTCTGACGATGGTATCAACGCCTCCGACAAGTCCGGCGCATTCGACGTAGTCATCGAGATAAACGGCGGCGACATCACCGTCGTCATGGGCGCGGGCGACACGGATGCCCTGGACGCGAACGGTGATCTCATCATCAACGGCGGCAGCCTCAACATCACCGCGAACTCCCCCTTTGACTATGACAGGAGGGGTGTCCTGAACGGTGGCACCGTCATCGTGAACGGCCAGCAGGTCACCCAGCTGACCAACTCCATGATGGGCATGGGCGGCATGGGCGGCCCCCGGGGGGACCAGTCCGGCAGCTTCGAAGGCGGCATGGGCGGCCCCCAGGGGGACCAGTCCGGCAGCTTTGAAGGCGGCATGGGCGGCCCCGGCGGTCACCAGGGCGGCTTCGGCAGAGGCGGCTCGGCCGTGTAAAGAAAAGACAAGACCGGAGAGACCTCAGACAGGAGGGCTCTCCGGTTTCTGTACTGTCAGCTATTCATCAGGAAAAACGCTCCGCAGCAAATAGATTTTGACAGTCAGGGACGGTCCTTTTTTCTCAAAATCGGAGATTTTGAGAAAAA
>CACXEL010000325.1 GCA_902766655.1 uncultured Lachnospiraceae bacterium
AGGAGCCGCTCGACCCAGTGCTCGAAATGCTCCGGCGAGGAGGTGGTGTGGGCTATGTCGGCGTGGGCCGTGATACCGGCCACGGCCTCCCCCATCTCCATCCTCTGCTCGGTCATGACGTTGAAGACCATCTGCAGGATCTGGTAATACATGTAGGTCAGGCGCTTGACAGAGAAGATCCGCTCGTTCCTGTAGAGGATGTGGTGGAGCTCCAGCATGATGTCCTCGGTCCGGCCCTGCATGAGATAGCTACTCCACTTCTCCGTCGGCAGCTCCTCCGTCACCTTCTGGACCGGGATGAGCTCCTGGTCGCTCAGATGGATGACATTGGAATCTGTCGTGAGGATGCTGGCCGCGTAGTGCTGGAGCATCTCATAGACGTAGCAGGCGGAGGAGATCGACATCATGGGGAAGGGATAAAGCACGAAGCGGAAGTCCGGATACTGCTTATCCAGCCTCTCCACGGCCCGGTCCTCGGCGAGCATGAACTCATCACGGGTGCTCACCACAGTGTCCGCGGCGTCGAAGACCAGCATACAGGTCTCCCTTTCCATACCAACGAACCGCAGCGGGACGGGATGAAAGCACTCGCGGATGACACTCTCGAGGTCCTCATTTTTGAAGGGGATCAGGGCCGCATCCAGGTTGGTCCCCCTGCGGAAGCTGATTTTGAGCAGGGCGTAATAAAAATTGTGCTCCCGGAGCTCCTCGTCGATTCCGAACCTGGCCATTCCCTCCTCTATGGACGCCTCGTCAGGCCGGATCTCGCCGGTAAAGAGAGACCGGAAGAAGGCGGTCTCCCGCAGCTCGCGGCTCGCGTCATCCGGCTCGTCCTCCTCCACGGGCACCTCCCGGACGGCAGTCCTGACCGTTTCCGTTATCTCCTCCATGTCGACAGGCTTCACAACGTAGCGGAAGCACTGGAGGCGGATCGCCTCCCGCGCGTAGGAAAAGTCTTCGTGGCCGGTCAGCAGGATATTGACCGAGGGATACCCCTGGTCTTTGACCCAGGCGATCAGATCCAGGCCCGACTCCCTGGGCATGGCTATATCCGTGACCAGGATGTCCACCTTGTTCTTCGCGTAGACCTGCCTCGCCTGGGCGGCGCTGTAGGCCGTAAAGATATTGTCGAGCTCCGGCAGCGCATTGGCCAGATGCTCTCTTATTCCCTGCACACTGTAATACTCGTCGTCCACCAGAAGCAGATTCATGAGTGTCCTTCCTCCCGAAAATGAAGTCCGCACCTGTCGCTGAGGCGTCAGGCCTGCCTGTATCACTTGTCCGCCTTCCGGCCGCCCAGGCCGCCGGCGTTCGGTCTTCTTCAAATGTAAAGTCCATGCCTCTCTCAAAGGCGTGCGGTCTGTTCGTCTTGCTTCTTATTGTCTCCCTGCCGCATGTTCCCGCGCCGTCAGCCTCCGAAGATCAGGGGCACGTCGATGTCCACCCTGGCCCCCATGCCTTCCTCATTTGACAGGGCAAGGAAAGCGGTCTCCCCATAATAGAGCTTGAGCCGCCTCATGACATTGTATATGCCGACATGCGCCCTCATCGAGTCCGGATCCCCGGCGTTGTTGCCGGGAGGCGAAGCATAATAGTCCAGGGTCTCCGCCGTAAAACCGCTGCCGGAGTCGATGTGGACCAGGTGGAGGCGGGGATTGTCCTTATTTCCCACGATTTCGGCCCGGATCACGACCTGAAGCGCCTCTCCCATGACCATATTGAACTTGATGGTGTTCTCGGTGAACATGAGGAGGATGAGCGGGAAGACGGCGGCCTTCTCCGCCTCGGGCGGGCACTCGATGGTGTAGGTCAGGCAGCCGGGGAAGCGGATGTCCGTCATCTTCATATAGTTCTCGACGTAGGAGAGCTCCTCCGCGAGGGTGGTGTCATTTTTCGTCCGCAGGGTGTAGCGGAGATGCTTTGCCAGAACGGAGATCAGCTCGTGGATGACCCTGGCGTAGGTGGCGCCGCCGTCCGCCAGAGTTCCGATCAGGTTGAGGCAGTTGATGAAGAAATGGGGGGAGACCTGGGTCTGGAGATAGTGCATCTCAATCTCGTCCTTCTGGAGCTGCTCCTCGTAAATGTTGATCCTGAGCTGCTCTATGGAGTCGATCATATCGTTGAAGGTGTTGACGATGTCCAGTGTCTCCCGGACATGAATATCGGCGGTATCAACACGGTTCTTGGTATCGCCCTCCGAGATGCGCCTGGCCGTCTCACCCAGGAGTCTGACAGGCTCATAGACGAAATGCCGGGTCCTTCGGAGAACGAACAGGACCAGGATAAGCGTCACAAGGAGGATGGTGACCAGAAAGCGGGCGGTGGAGAGGACCGGTGCGTAGACGGAGCTGTAGGGGATCAGGGCAGACAGGTAGTAGTCACAGTAATCCAGTTTTACGGAGACAGCAAGGTAGGACTTTCCGGACACCTGTACCCGGGCGCTGCCGCTGAGGGTCTCCCCGAATGGAATCTCTATCTCCATCTTCTCCCCGGCCAGGGTCCTGCCTTCGGAGTCGGAGAATACGATCAGGCTCTCGGAGTCATTTAGCTGGTCCAGGGCGGATGCAAGGCGGTCCGTGTCCGTCCAGGCCCCGGCGAAGACATTTCCCTCCCTGAAAAGCCTGATAAAGTAATTCTTCTCCCCGAAGGGGTAGAGGACCCACTTGCGCTTCTCGGAGGCGATCCGCTCCGCGAATCCGTCCCCCGCCCGCAGAGCCCTGCGCAGATGCGGGACGAAGTAGTTGGAATCATAGGAGTCGGCGCTGTAGGCGATGATGGTCTCATTCTTCGGGAAATAGGTGAAGAATCCGTTCACATCCGAGTAGGACCGGATATTGTATTGGAAGTAATCCTGGACCCTGGCCACGGAGTCGTACCGGTTCTCCAGCGACGCGACGCTTCCGATCAGGGCGACGTCACTGGAATTGTCGCTCAGCTCTATGAGAAAAACGTCGACGTTGCGGAGATTGTCGCTGATCTGGGCGTTGTAGAGGTCCAGCGTCCGCCTGGTCTCCCGGTTAATGAGGGACCGGAACTGGTTCATGATGACCAGGGCGTAGACAGCAAAAAGGATGAAAAGCAGGATACTGAAAAGGTAGAGGACCGCTATGATCCTGCGGGTGTAAGAATATGTCTTTGTGGTCCTCTTTTCCTGCATTTTCCTTCTCCTGCACTTTCCCGGATTTATTCACACTATATCCAAGAAAAGTTCACAATCTCAAAAGAATTCTTCAACTATTCCGGACGGCTGTCTTTTATTATTATAACAGAAATTCCGGTCTGAAGAAGGACCGGGAAAAAGAAACTTCACAAAAAGGAGAGAATCAATGAAGAAAAAATTAATGGCATTGTTACTCTGCGGACTCATGGGTGTCACCACCCTGGCAGGCTGCGGCGGCGGATCTTCCTCCGGCTCTACGGATACGGCTCCGGCTACCGAGACCGCTGAAGGCGGCGAGGCTGAAGCCGGCGATGCTGCCGCCCAGGCCATCGCTGACCGCAAGGCTTCCGGCGACATGCCCACCGTCGTCATGGCTTTCATGAACTTCGTAGGCCCGCCCGCCGGTATGGACAGGATCGCCGCTGACATCAGCGCCATCACCGAGGAGGAGCTCGGCGTCAAGTTCCAGCTCCAGATCATGGACTCCGCGTCCTACTCCCAGAACATGAAGCTCATGCTCTCCTCCGGCGAGCAGGTCGACCTCTTCAACGTGGTCTCCATCGGCTTCATGCCCTGCGTCAACAACGGTTACCTCTATGACATGAACGAGGACGGCCTCCTTCAGAAGTACGGCCAGGGCATCCTGGGCGCCTTCCGTGAGGATGAGCTCTCCGGCACAGTCGTCGGCGACGCCCTCTACGGCATCCCGGTCAAGAAGGACGACGCTGCCGGCCAGTTCGGTATCTCCATCCCGGTCGAGTACCTTGACGCCATCGGCTTCGACTATGCTTCCATGTATGCAAGCGAAGATGATGAGATCATCTACACCGACATCGAGACCATCGACGGCATCCTTGCCAAGCTCCATGAGCAGTATCCGGACAAGACCACCTTCTTCATGGACAAGTCCTCCATCGTCTCCCAGTGCCTTGTCATCGACTCTGTCGGCGGTGACAACTTCGGCGTCCTCAATGACCCGATGAACAGCCTTGAGGTCACCGACCTCTTCTCCGGCGAGCAGTACATGAACCTCTGCCGCCAGATGTACAAGTGGAACCAGGCCGGCTACATCTCCAAGGATGCCGTGACCGAGACCAACGCCACCACCACCCAGATCAAGGCCGGCAGCCTCTGCGCTTACAAGACGGCCACCAAGCCGGGCATCCGTCAGCAGGAGTCCAACCTCTGCGGCACACCGGTCATCATCTTCCAGATCGGCCCGGACTTCAAGAAGTCCACTGCCTACAACACCATGCCCTGGGCCATCAACTCCCAGACCAAGGATCCGGTCGCTGCCATGCAGGTCCTCAACCTCTGCTACACCGACGAGCGCGTTGCCAAGCTCCTCTGCTGGGGCGAGGAAGGCAAGGAGTACGTCTACACTGAGGACGGCCACCTGACCTTCGCTGACGGCGTCGACGCTTCCAACTCCGAGTACTTCCAGAACGTCAACTGGCAGATGCCCAACCAGTTCATCGCCGGCGCCTGGGAAGGCGACCCGCTGAACATCTGGGAGAACATGCAGGAATTCAACGACAACGCCGAGGCCACCAAGGCCATGGGCTTCACCTGGGACAACTCCGAGTACTCCGCCGAGTACACCGCCCTGGTCAATGTCTACAACGAGTATCAGGCTCAGCTCGAGCTCGGCTTCGTCGATCCCGACGTCGCTGTTCCGGAGATGCTTGAGAAGCTGAAGGCTGCCGGCCTTGACACCTACATGGCCGCCAAGCAGGAAGCGCTGAACGCCTGGGCCGCCGAGAACGGTGTTGCCTGATCCGCTTCTACCTGACTATCAATAACGTATGATTGAGGGCAGAGACCCCCGCGGTCTCTGCCCTCATTTTAAAAAGACCTGCACAACTTATGTAAAAGGGGGATCCAATGGCTGAAAACGCAAACGCTCCGGCGCAGAAGAATTCATCCGCCAAGCGGGCCAAGCTTCTGAAGCGCTCTCTTCCGATCTACATCATGGCCCTTCCCGGCCTCATCTATCTCTTCATCAACAACTACATGCCCATGCCCGGCATCGTCCTGGCCTTCAAGAACTACAAGGCCAAGGACGGCATCTACGGGTCAGCCTGGGCAGGCATGAAGAACTTCAAGTACCTCTTCGCCACCCAGGACGCCTTCATCATCACCCGCAACACCATCGGCTACAACCTGGTCTTCATTATCGTCAACACCTGCTTCGCCATCTTCATCGCCATCCTCCTGTCTGAGCTGGTCGGCAAGCAGAAGAACATATACCAGTCGGTCATCCTGCTGCCCTACCTGCTCTCGGCCGTTATCGTCAGCTACCTGGTCTTCGCTTTCCTCTCCGCTGAGAACGGCTTCGTGAACAACTCCATCCTGAAGCCCCTGGGCAAGGACCCCATCAGCTGGTACCAGACCAAGCAGTACTGGCCCTTCATCCTGGTATTCGTCAACCTCTGGAAGGGCATCGGCTACAACTGCATCATCTACCTGTCCACCATCATCGGCTTTGACCGCGGTCTCTACGAGGCGGCCGCCATCGACGGCGCTTCCAAGCTCCAGCAGATCACCAAGATCACCCTGCCGCTCCTCCGTCCGACCGTCATCATGCTGACCCTCATGGCTGTTGGCCGTATCTTCTACTCCGATTTCGGTCTCTTCTACCAGGTCCCCCAGAACTCCGGCGCCCTCTTCTCGGTCACCAACACGATCGATACCTACGTCTACAGAGGACTTCTCGAGCTGGGCGACATCACCATGTCCTCGGCAGCCGGTGTTTACCAGTCCCTCGTCGGCTTCATCCTGATCATGGCAGCCAACCTCACGGTCCGCAGGCTTGATCCGGACAGCGCCCTGTTCTGATGAAAGGAGATCACGATGAACAATACTCATATCAAGAGTGAACGCAATTTCCAGATCTTCGCCAACTTCATTATGATCATCGTGACGCTGTGCTCGATCATCCCTCTGATCCTGCTCCTCATCTCCTCCCTGACAGATGACAGCGCCCTGATCAGGAACGGCTACTCCTTCATTCCGGAGAAGTGGAGCCTTTCCGCCTACAACTACATCTTCACCAGCGGCAACTCCGTCGTCCACGCCTACGGCATCTCCATCATCCTGACCATCGTCGGCACGGTCTGCGGTCTGACCATCACGACCCTCCTGGCCTACGCCCTCTCCAAGAAGTTCCTGCCGGGCCGCGGTGTCCTCACCTTCCTGGTGGTCTTCACGATGCTCTTCAACGGCGGTCTTGTCCCGACCTACATGAACTACTCCAACGTCTTCAACATCAAGAACACCTTCTTCGCCCTGCTGGTCCCCGGCCTCATGATGAACGCCTTCAACATCATGATGATGAAGTCCTACTTCGTGACCGGCGTGCCCGATGAGATCCTCGAGGCGGCCTACATCGATGGCGCCACCGAGTTCCAGGCCTTCTTCAAGATCGCCCTGCCTCTGGCCAAGCCCATCATCGCCACCATCGCCCTCTTCATCGGCATCGGCTACTGGAACGACTGGATGAACGGTTACATCTACCTGACCAAGAGGACCGACCTCTTCTCCATCCAGAACCTCCTGAACCGCATGATCCAGAACATCCAGTTCCTGACCCAGAACTCCACCGTCGCCTCCCAGGCCAGCATCGGTCTCGCCGCCATCCCGGCTGTCTCCGTCCGTATGGCCATGGCTGTCGTCGGTATCCTCCCGATCATCATCGTTTACCCCTTCATCCAGAAGAACCTGGTCAAGGGTATCACCCTCGGCGGTGTAAAGGGCTGATCGGAGTCCCGGAGATACGCTTATCTCCCAAAAATGAATACCCGGACCAACCTGCCGGGCTCACAAAGGCTGTCGCATCGCGGCAGCCTTTTTTGTCCGTTTTCCAGGGCGGAAGGATCTCCATCCGGTGAACATGGAACTGTCATTCTGTACCTTTCGGCTGTTCCCGCATGCTCTGCCCTCCTGTCCACGGCCTTCTCCCCGGCCGAAAATACTGATTTTTTTGAATCAGTCAGTCCAAGTATATTTGCAGATTGATACAGCTTGTGATATATTCACTGAGTATGCACTTATCGTCCGTTCCATAAGCAGGCACAGGGAGGAGCCCGGCGCAGGCCTCTCCATCGCCCCGCGGAGAAATCATCCATGAAGAAAAAAGTGTTCGTATATATACTCAAGGCTTTCATTTTCAGCCTGCTTCTCGTCTGTCTCCTGGTCCACTACTCCTATGCGGTCCGGCCGGAGCTCTCCCACACCCGGAGGAACATCAACGGTTACTATGCCGAGCCCAGGAACTCCCTGGACGTGGTGTTCGTTGGGTCCAGCGGCACCATGTCGGCCTTTCTCCCGGTCATCGCCTACCGGGATTTCGGTTTCGCCTCCTACAATTTCTGCACCAACGAGACCGCCTATGAGGCCTTCCCCTACTGTGTCAAGGAGGCCCTGAAGACGCAGAAGCCCGACGTGCTCATGATCGATATCAAGACCCTGGTCAGGCCCTGCTCCATCAACGGCATGCTGGCGAACAACGAGGAGGGCAATATCCGCTTCAACACGGATGCCTTCAAATGGTCGCCGGACCGGTTGGAATTCATGTGGCGTTTCCTTCCGCACACCTCCGACTATCTTCCCTACTTCTTCGATATTCTCAAGTACCACGATCAGCCCTTCGACCCGGCCAACTGGGACTGCGCCGACCACTTCATCAACCGGGGCTTCAATTTCCTGGGCTGGGGCCATGACATTTCCTACCTGGACATGACGGACGAAGTCCTTCCGGTCTCCGAAGGTGTGGAAAACGCCTTCAATGAGATCGTCGAGATCTGCCGCAACGCTGACCCCGACGTCCAGGTCGTTTTCTTCTACTATCCCTACGCCGGTCCCGTCGCCTACACGGACACGCCTCTCGAGTTCGTCAACTATCTGGGCCAGCGCACCGAGGAGGAAGGCTTTACCTTCCTGAACTGCCTGGACTACTTTGACGAGTTCGATTTTGACGTTGAACGGGACTACTGGAACAACGGTCACTGGAGCATCAACGGTGCGGAGAAGATCACTGCCTGGATGGGTGCCTATCTGACGGAGCACTACGATCTTCCCGACCACCGCGGCGATGCTGCCTACTCGCAGTGGGAGGCCGACATCGCGCCATTCGAGGAGCTTTGCCGCGCCGAGCACGAAAAGGTCAGCGGTTATATCAACGCCTATCTCGCCACCAAAGAGAGCTGACAGAGGACGGCTTTCACCAGCCGATCCTGGACCTGCTGCCCGACATCGCTCCGCCCTCCGCGCAGACCGACGCAGAAATGTCGTCCGCGGACTGGAAGAGTCCGACTTTCACATCTCCGGGGGAGAACACTATGCCCTTATTTTCCATCAGATTTTTTATCTTTCTGGTCATCACCTTTATTCTATACTACACGCTGCCCAAGCGCTTCCAGTGGATGGTCCTGCTCTCGTCCAGCATCGTCTTCTACTATCTGGGCGGAGGACTGAAGGCCGGTGTCTTCATAACCACGACCATCCTTACCACCTTCTACGGCGCCAGGCGGATGGACGATATCGCAGCCGCCCACGCAGCTGCCCTGAAAAATGCGGACAAGCCCCTGGACCGCGAAGCCAAAAAGGCCCTGAAGGCCAAGATGATGGACCGCAAGAAGCGCGTCCTCAGGCTGGTCCTTCTCCTCAACTTCGGCATTCTCGCAGTCCTCAAGTACAGCAGCTTCGTGGTCGGGAACGTGAATGCGGTGGCCGGCCGGATAGCCCCCGGCTTCGCAATCCCGCAGCCACGCTTTCTCCTCCCCCTCGGCATCTCCTTCTATACCTTCCAGACCATGGGGTACCTGATCGACGTCTACCGCGGCACCGTGAAAGCGGACAGAAATCTTTTCCAGTTCGCCCTCTTCGGTTCTTATTTCCCCCAGATCCTCCAGGGTCCCATCGGCCAGTACGGTGCGCTGGCGCCGCAGCTCTACGCTGAGCACACCTTTGACCCGGTCCGTTTCCGGAAGGGCTTCCTCCGGATCCTCTGGGGATACTTCAAATATGTGGTCATCGCGGAGAGAGCAGGCATCCTGGTGAAGGCCATCGTAGACGGCTTTGACGCGGGCAATTACCGCGGCCTTACCGTATTTCTGGGCGTCTTCTTCTACGGCATCCAGATGTACGGAGACTTCTCGGGCGGCATCGACATCGTGCTGGGCGTCTCCGACCTCTTCGGCATCACCATGATGGAGAACTTCATCCAGCCCTTCATGGCCCGGTCCGTCTCCGAATTCTGGCAGAGATGGCATGAATCCCTGGGGCACTGGATGGAAACCTACATCTTCTACCCGGTCGCTCTCTCCAAAACCTTCTCCAAAATGCAGAAATTCCTCCGCGCCAAGATCGGCCCCTACTACGGCAAGACGCTGCCCACCTGCCTGGCCTCGGTGATCGTCTTCCTGACCGTCGGTATCTGGCACGGCGCGGCCTGGAAGTACGTCTGCTTCGGTCTCTACCACGGCATCCTGGTATCGGCAGACACGCTCTTTGCCAAGCAGTTCGAATCCTCGAGAAAATTCCTCCACATTGACGTGGACTCCTTCTCCTGGCGCCTCTTCCAGATGATCCGCACCACCTTCCTCATCACCATAGGCCGCTATTTTGACTGCGCGATCAGCGCCGGGACAGCTTTCCGCATGCTCCTGACCACCTTCCGGGACTTTGATCCGGGCGTACTCTTCGACGGCTCCCTCCTTACGCTGGGTCTGGACGGCAGGCAGTTCCTGATTCTCCTCTTCACCCTTCTCATCCTGCTCACGGTGGACATCATCAACTACCGTGGCACCATCTGCCGCGACGTCTTCGCGGTCCAGGGCATCGTCTTCCGCTGGCTCCTCTACCTTGCGGCCATCTTTGTCATCATGCGCTTCGGCGTCTATGGACCGGGCTTTGACGTATCGACCTTTATATACCAGGGCTTCTGACGGCGCCCTTTTCAAGTAGTTCGGGGCAGGAACGGGCTGCATCGACAGACGTTCATCCTCATCCGCTGCAGTCTTTAAAGGCAGGCAGTTCCGAAATATCCGCCGCTCAGCCCTGCCAACGGGGGCGAAGACAAAAAAATAAAACCATGTATCTTCCTGTAGCATTTGCGGACAATATAGTATACAATGAGCAGGAACTCGCAGCCGGTGGCTGCATAAGAAAAAAGAGGTAATTAGTATGGACGAATTGATGGAGATTCTTGAGAGCACAAAACCGGATGTGGATTTTGCCACCGAAAAGGGCCTCATCGACAACAACATTCTCGATTCCTTCGATATCAT
>CACXEL010000326.1 GCA_902766655.1 uncultured Lachnospiraceae bacterium
AGAGCCAGATGTTTTCCGTGACCTTTTCACCTTGCGTCATCAGTTCTTCTTTTTTACTCATAGATAATCTCCTTTGGAATGAAGGCCGCAGCTCCGGCAGAAGTTCGCGTCAGGGCGGAGGGGGTTCCCGCAGCAACGACAATAGTTCGCGATGATGACATCCGTTCTTACGGCCGCACCGGGAAGAGGATGGCGGGTATGCCGTCCGGCCAGGTCATGCTTCCGACGGCGTACGTATGACCGTCGGCGTACCAGTCTTATGGGCGTACCAGGAAGAGGAGGGCAGGGATGCCGTCCGGCCAGGTCATGCTTCCGACGGCGTACTCATGGCCGTCGGCGTACCAGAAGTCTGTGATTGTCACGCTGCCCGGGCCGATGGCGGATAAGACGCCGTCCTCCCAGGGACCGTAATAGAAGGAGTCCGGGGCGTCCTCTTCCCAGCCCTCGTCCGTGGCGAGGTTATGTACGTAGTCCCAGCGGATGCCGATGCCCTTGCCGTCCTCGTCCTCGCCGAAGGCGCAGCGGCAGAGGCGATCCATGGGGTAGCCGTACTCGTCGTTGGGGGTGTCGATAATGTAGAGCTTCCAGCCGCCCCTGATCTCCTCAAAGTTCTCCAGGCGGTCCATGTCGGAGGGGAGCTTTCCGTGGGCGATGTCGTAGGTCACCCAGTTGAAATCCTCCAGGGACGCCGGGTCGAAGGTCTCGAAGTCCAGCGGGTCATAGCGCAGGCCGGGCGTGGGTGTGGGCGTCGGCGTGGATGTCGGCTCTGGTGTGGGGGTCGGCTCCGGTGTGGGTGTGGAGGTAGGCTCCGGTGTGGGGGTCGGCTCAGGTGTGGCCGTGGGTTCAGGCGCCTGAGTGGATTCGGGAGCGGCTGTGGGCTCCGCATCGGGTCCGGGCGTGGATTCCGGCGCAGGGGTGGCCTCCGCATCGGGTCCGGGCGTGGATTCCGGCGCAGGGGTGGCCTCCGCATCGGGTCCCGGCGTCGCTTCCGGAGTGACCGTGGCTTCCGTACCCGGCTTGCCTTCCCCGGGCCCCACCAGCGTAAGGACCGGGCCGCCAAACCGGAGGACCACAAAGACCAGCAGGGCGCCGCCCAAAAACAGGCCGATCAGGATGGGAAGCAGCTTGTTCCCGCCCCCGCCTGCCCGTCCCGCCGGGCCTTGTCTGCGGGAGGGTTCGGGGAGCATGGAAGGCGGGGCGGAGGCGTCCGTTTGGGGCTGCCTTTCCGCATGCCGCTGCGTGCGGGAGGGTTCGGGGGCGGAGGCGTCCGTCCAGAGCTGACTTTCCGGTTGACGCTGCGTCCGGGAGGGGGAAGATGCGGAGGCGCCGGCACGGGGCTGCCTTTCCTGCCCACGGGAGGCGCCGGACGCGTTCACCTGTTTCCCGCAGTTTTCGCAGAAAATGGAGTCCGCCGCCAGCTCCGTCCCGCAGAAGGGGCAGCGGTTCTGAGCGCGCGGGGAGGCGTCCGTGAGCCCCTGGTCCGCACCGCACATGGGGCAGAATTTCGCATCGTCGGGAATGGGAACACCGCAGTTTTGACAGAACATATCTTTATCTCCTTCAAAATATTTCAGTATTCTTATTCTATTCTACCGGGTGCACGGTCAAATTTCATCATATTTTTTTGAGACTGAGGAGGGACGGTCCTTTTTCCCAAAATGGGAAAAAGGACCGTCCCTCAGTCTCACCCTCCCTCAGTTTTAACCGATCACCGGACCTGCAGAACAGCCTTCTCCGGTTTCTCCTCGAGGGCCAGCGTATAAAGGCAGCCGTCGCGGACGATCTTATCCGTCACGTCCACACCGTTCACCTCCACGCTCCGGACCTCGTTCCGGGACAGCCAGGAAATGCACCCGGTCTCCCGAATTACGACGGTAGTGCACCCGCCGGCTTCCGCAAGGCTCTCCACCGCGGTGAAGCCCACATACTTGTCCGCCAGGCCCAGGCAGGAAATGGTCTCCTTTTCCGGGAGGATGACGTACCAGCCGTAGCCCTGGGCGTCCATTTTGCCCTCGAAGCGCTCGTCTCTTCCGACGGAGCACACGGTCTTCGCGTACCAGTCATAAATCCAGTAGCGGTCCGCCTCCGGGAGCTCCGGCACATCGGCGGGAGTGAAGGAGAAGCTCTGGGCCTCCTGCGTCAGGTTGAAAATGGCGATGCCGCCGGCCATGCTGCCGCCCCAGGGGGCCGCGTTGCTCAGCTTCAGCACGCCGCCCTCGCGCGGATCGTTAAAAATGCAATCCTCCGTCGGCTTGGCTGACCGGATCATCATCGGAAGACTGCCGTCGAGATAAGCCAGGGGCCGGAGCACCGCCGGGTCCGTCTCGCCCACGCGGTCGCTGAAGTACACGGGTCCGCCGCTGATGGCGCGCAGCAGGGCGTGCTCACCGCTGTTCTTGTGGCTGGTCCAGAACATGTCCC
>CACXEL010000327.1 GCA_902766655.1 uncultured Lachnospiraceae bacterium
CCCTGCCTCACATGACCTTCTCCAGCCACTTCACATATTCATCCGCCCACCAGGCATAGTTCTTCTGCCTGAGCGAAAACCCGTGATTCGCGCCATCGATGGTGATCGTCTTGTGCGGAACCCCCGCCTGATCGAGCGCGGCCGCGTACCGGTCATTGCCCTTCAGCATGTCCTTTGTCCCGTAGCAGAGGAACTGTGGAATGTTGGGAGCGTCGCCCGCGTGGACGATGAGGGAGTACTTTTCCTCGAGTGCGGCGCGCTTTGCGGGATCGAAGAAATCGTCTCCGCCTACCAGGCAGAGCATGTTCGGGTTGTCGTCAAAATGCGTCACCGGGTAGAGGAGTCCGATGCTGTTCGCGCGGCCGCTGACGAGATCCACCTCGTCGGGGGTATAGCCGGGAGCCTCAGGCGGCGTGTCCGGCAGAAGCAGCGCGGCGGCGCCGGTGATGTAGCCGCCGGCGGAGAAGCCGATGGCCCCGATCCTGTCCGGAGAAATATGGTATTCTTCCGCGTGGAACCGGACGAACCGGATGGCGCGCTGCAAGTCGAGATAGAAGACAGGCGCCTCGTAGGGGTTCATCCGGTACTCCAGCACAAAAGCCGTGATTCCGCAGCTGTTCAGGAAACGGGCGATGTTCTCGCCCTCATAGTCGCGCGACTGGTTGCAGAAGCCGCCGCCGGGCACGACGATCACGGCCATGTCGCTGCCCTCGGCCGGGTAATGTGTAAGCGATGGCGTGTCATCCATGCAGGCATTGACCTTCCCGGGAAGGATTTCATCCAGATAGGTGAAGGTGTCCAGCGCGGAGGCATCCTTATCGATCTTCGAGCCGAAGACGGAGCGCATCCAGGCGATCATGGCGACGCCCTTCGGCCATTTTTTGATGCACATGATGTCCTGCTTGCGCACGTCGGGACGATTGTAAGGAACCGAATCGCCCCAGATCGGGATTGCTTTCATTTTCAGGCCTCCTCTCTCTTCTCGTAGGCCGCAAGGAAATGCTCCGCGAGATACGCGGCGCCCTTGTCGTTGGGGTGCAGGAAGGTGTCGTAGAAGTAGTCCGCGTCTGCGGGCAGCAGGGCTTCCCCGTCGATGACGCGCATGTTGGCGTACTGGGCGGCCTCTTCGGTGATCGTCTGCCGCCAGGCCCGCATGCTCATGAAGGTGCCGGAGGCATATTCGTCGAGGCGGCGGAAGGGGGTGACGATGACCGTCTCCGTCTCCGGGAAGAGCGTGTGGAGCCGCGCGAGGTAGGCGCGCATGTCGTGGAGCCGCTGCTCCTTTTTGGCGGCGGAGGAGAAGCCCCAGTCGTTGGTGCCGAAGGCGCAGACGATGCGGGCGGGCTTCCTTTCCAGCAGGGTGAGGCCGGAGAGCGTGGAGGGCGTGAAGACAAGGCCGCAGACGCCCTGATTCAGGAAGTCCATTTCCCACGCGTCGGCGACTCTTCTGTACCAGGCGTTGCCCGGGTGGATGACGTCCGCGCCCTGCGTGACGGAGTCGCCGAGGAAGAGGGCATACTTCTTGTCCGGGACCGGCTCGAAGGCCGTGCACTCGTAAAGCAGGACGTCGCGGATCTCAAGCTGCAGCATGTAGGGGAAAATGATCTCCACCGTCCGCATCGTGCCGCGCTCGCCGAGCAGGAAGCTCACGCAGCCCTTGGTGTCGAAGGGAGAGGGCATTTTCTTCCCGTCCACGTAAAAATCGAAGCAGGCCCCGTAGGGCTCCCTGGATCCGCCTTTGAATTTGGGCTTTTTGTCATTCCCTCTGTAAAATGAAACCAGCCCCGCCACGGACCGCAGCGTGGCCTTCGGCGCGACGCTCCTCGCCGTGAACTCGAGGCGGGAGGCGTCGGTGCGGAGGCGCATCCGGAGGCCGGCGTTCATTTTCGCGCACATGTCAAACATGATGTTGTTTTCGAAGCTGATCATCTGATCCCCGAAGAAGCGGTAAAATGAATACCACCCGTCCTTCTGCTCGCAGCGGACAGATCCGGTCATGAAGGACGCAATGTCAACCATTCTTCGCATAGTATTCCCTCCCTTTATACCGTGTACAGCTCGCCGTTGGTGACGAAATCAATGCCCGAAGCGGCCGAGGCCATCGCGAAGAGCTTCTCCAGATGGCCGAAATTGCCCATTTTCGTGCCGTAATCGAACTCGTAGCCGTGGCCCCACATGTAGAAGACCTGCATTTCCCCGGTGTCCGGCGCGTCAATGAACTTTTGAAGCAGGGCCTCCGCGAAGGTGTCCAGCGCCCAGCAGGTGGGCGTGATGATCAGGCGGTTGGGGTCAAAGCGAAAATCCTTCGGCTTCTTCTTCATGGTGACGGCCCGCGCGTAGCGGACGCCCGCGTCCTTTAAGACGGTCAGGACATTGTCATTGTAGGAGCCGTAGGGAAATGCATGCCCTGCGATGCGGTACCCGAACATCTCCGAGAGCGCCTCGACGTCTTTGAGGAGCTCGTCGCTGGCCTCCTCCATCGTGAATTTGTTCTGGTGGAGGTGGTGGACGCCGTGGCTGGCCACCTCTACGTTCGGGTGGGAGTAGAGCTCGGCGGCCTCCTCCCGGGTCAGAATAAAGTGATCCGCGAACATTTTCGGGTTCTTCCCCACCTCCGGCACGGTCCGGAAGCCGATGTCGCCGGCCCGCTGGATGTAGGTGCGCTCGCCGAAAAGGTCGCTGCTGATGTTGAAGGTGCCGCGGATGCCGTATTTGTCCATCAGGCGGATGATCTCGCGGTCCTGCGTGAGCCCGTCATCAAATGATACCGTAAAATACTTGTTTCCCATGTGTGCCTCCAGTTGTTTTCTCTCTCCGGGGGAGAATCATCATGCAACTATAGTATACTACTTTTGCGGGTACCGTAAAGAGGGACGGTTCTCCGTACGGCGAGACCGTAAAGAGGGACGGTTCTTCGTACGGCGAGACCGTAAAGAGGGAAGGTTCCGCCGAACGGAGAATCGTCCCTCTTTACACCTCTCGTCCCTCTTTACACCTCTTTACACAGAGGTATCAGGATGGTAGCATAAAAGGACCGGAGCGAACTCGCTTCGGGAATTTATATATCAACTATAAAGCGATAAATTGCCACAGGGTGAGCGATTATGAACAACAAACCATTAACACTCGCCGTCGATATGTACGGCTGCCCGAACCGGTGCCTGCATTGCTGGCTTTCCCATATGCCAAACCGTACTATGGAGCCTGATGCGGACAGATGGATCGTGGATCAGTTTAGACCGTATTTCGATCAGATCGAATTTTTCAGCTGGCTGCGGGAACCGGACTTCTGCCCGGATTACCGCGACCGATGGAAACGGGATAAAGTGCTTTCGGTGAACGCCGCACCTGAGCGTTTTGAACTGGCCAGCTTCTGGCGGCTTTCGCGGGATCCGGAATACGTCAGGTTTTTAAAAGAAGTCGGGGTGGGGGGTGTGCAGCTGACCTTTTTCGGTATGGAAGAAACCACAGACCGCTATATAGGACGTAAAGGCGCTTTTCAGGAGCTTCTGAAAGCCACGGAGATCCTGATCAACGCTGAGATCAGCCCCCGTTGGCAGACCTTCATCAATGAGGAGAATAAGGATGAGCTGCCTGCACTCCTGCATCTTTCGAAGGAGTTGAACCTGCCCGGCCGTTGTGAAGCTTTCGGCAGCGCGTTCCGTTTCTTTGTCCATCCGGGAAGCTGTGAGGGGGAAAACCGGAAGCTGTACCCGCTCCGCATAATCAAGGAGCACATCCCCAGGGAAATGATTCCCTATTTTCTGAATTACGATGCGCTGCACCCGGAGAAAGAGTGGTATGAAAAGTGGAGAGAAGACCCGTCTCATGTTGTCCCGCACAACACAGACGGCATTGTGCTCTATGTCGCAAACAACTATGATCTGTTTTTCAATTTCACCCATATGCGTCCTGAATGGCGTATTGGGAATCTGAAAACGGACCCGATAGAGGAACTGGTTCGGAGGGTTATAAAGGAGGATATTCCGGCACTAAACGCGGCCAGAAACATTACACTCGGTGAACTGGTCAGCAGATATGCCGACCCGCTCTCAGAAAAGGCATTTGAGAAAGAGGATTATCAGATGTATCTTCTGAATACCCATATGGAAATGAACACAATCGACCATACACTGCAGTATTATGACATGAACGCCGAGGCCTTCACCGCCTCGACCGTTGGCGCCGACATGGAGGCTGTCCGGCAGCGGTTCCTGAGCCGCCTGCCCGCTGGCGGTCAGATTCTGGGCGCTGCCGCCGGTAAGACAGACTCCGCAGCTCCGCGCCAGCCCGCCGGCGCCCGGATCCTGGACTTCGGCTGCGGCAGCGGCCGGGACAGCCGGGCTTTTCTGGATCTGGGATACAAGGTCTCGGCCCTGGACGGCTCTGCGCAGCTCTGCCGGATCGCGGGTGAGCTGACGGGACTTGATGTGCGGTGTCTTGATTTCCGTGACTATGCGCCTGCGCCGGACGAGCGCTACGAGGGCATCTGGGCCTGCGCATCGCTCCTCCACCTGAGGAAGGCGGACCTCCTGCCGGTGCTGCGGGAGCTCGCGCGCGCCCTGGTCCCGGGCGGCATTTTGTATGTGTCCTTCAAATATGGGGATTTCGAAGGCGAGAGAAATGGCAGATATTTCACGGACCTCACCGCAGAAGGCCTGCGCACCCTGCTCGCCGGTCTGCCAGAGCTTGGAGAACTCGATTTCTGGGTGACCGGCGACGTCCGCCCCGGCCGCAGCGACGAGCGCTGGC
>CACXEL010000328.1 GCA_902766655.1 uncultured Lachnospiraceae bacterium
GGAGGAAATGAACACATCCTCGAAATACTGCCCAAGCCCCAGTTCCGCCAGCTCCGGTCTCGTAAAAAGGCTCTGGGCGTTGGACAGCAGATAAACGTGTTTGCCCCCACGCCTCAGGCGTTCGAGCAGGGCAATCGTGTCCGGATACAGCCTGAACTTAATTCTTGACGTGACCCGGAAGGACCAGGCAAATGCACTGCACCACCTATCCAGCGTCTCTCCGGTCCATTCCCTGGGATCGCCCCAGATGCCGTTGTTTCTGAAGACCGGAGGAGACAGAAGCATTTCTTTAAAAACATCCCCAAGCTCGATCTCCGGATATTCAGTGCCGGATTCTTTCGCGAGGCGGATTTCCCGCTCATGAATGAGCTGCCTGTACCGTGTTCTCATTTCCAGCGGCTCATACCGGGCCCCGTAGGCGTCCATGATGGACGCAACGCGCCACCAGAAGTCAAGAGGTTCCTGGTCTGTGTGAATGTCGACCAGGGTGGCATAGAGATCGAAAATATAATTGGTAAATTCCATCCTCCGGTCCTCCTGCACGGCAGATGATGCGTATACCTTCACGCTGCCATCTGCGACAATCTCCACAGCAATACAGACCTGCTTCCGCCGGCTTCCCGGTCATCCGCAGCCATCACAGGGATTCCGGCACGCTGTTCAAAATTTCCATCGCATACCCGGCGGAAACGTATCCGAGACCGCGATCCTCCAGCTCCTCCAGCAAGGCCGGAAGAAGGTCCTTTCGGCCCTTCCCCGGATTGGCGGACACCAGAATCTGCGCATAAGGCACAAGCCGCTCCCTGGCGTGTGCGTTCCGTTTCTGTTCCGAACAGTATGGGGCAAGCCACTTCCTGGCCATCTCCTCAAGCTCTGAACGGTCCTCTCCCCCGTACATTTCCGCCCTGGCCGCTGCACGGGTCTCGATTCTGCTGTTCAAAGAATCCGGGTCCGGCACATGTTCCTGGTCCGCATAGACGAACCCGTATACAATCCGGTGAAAATACAGCTTCCCGCCGCTCAGGACCGCCAGGCATGTTCCGTTCCGGCTCAGGGCACAGCTGCTGACCGGATCCAGGAAGCCGACCCAGTCAAGCACTTCCCGGTTCTCGGCAGAGTAGATATGTACGTCGTTCTTTACCGGGACCAGAATGTCGATGTCATTATGGGCAAAGGAAGCCCCTGCCGGATTCCAGTTCAGGAAAAGAGGAAATCCATTCAGGTCTTTTATCTCCTCATGAAGCTTGAATGACTTCTTCTCCATATCCAGGATCCCCACGCCGACCTTGCCCAACACGCTGCCGCCGGGGCGCACGATATTCATCAGCAGCTTTGTGCACTGCGTATCCACCGCAATCGCATTGCATATCGAATAATCGATTTTGGTGTGCAGCAGCATGGCATTCGTCAGCATATCGAGCAGGAAGATCACCTGGTCTGTCTGCAGGATCAGACGTCTGTTGTCATAGCATGGGAGCACATTCCTGACCTTGCCGTCCGTGATCCGGAAGGATTTCGACTTGCCATCGGTCAGATTCCAAAAATACACCATCGAGGAATCGCTGACCGAGACCGCATGCCGCCCGTCCGGACTGACGACCAGCTTCGATATTTCGCCGCTCTGTGTGAATTTTCTCCGTATCTGGCCCGTGCGTATATTGAACTGCTCAAATCCGTCCCGGGTCACGCGCAGGTAAAACGTGGCGTCCGGGCTGATATTCGAGCAGACTCTTCTCTCCCCTGTGCCGTTGTCCGAAATCAGCACACCTGTCCTGACATCAAATACCTTTTCTCCGCACAGAAGGCGCGCAGAGTCACTGCTGAAGCTCAGCCGGTCATCCGGGTGAACATCATGAACTATCTGATAGGTCCAGGAACGCAAGTCCTCCAGCAGAAAACACTTTCGGCGGACCTTCTCGTGGAGGTCAAGCCATTTTCTGCGGTTGATACACGCAGTATATTCCGGCGTATCCCAGACGCGCATGAACAGAAGCGCCGCGTTCCGGTAATCCCCTGCTTCGACATATTCGCTGATTTCACGATACGTCCTCTCGAACTTCTCCTCCTGCTGTTCATAGGCCTTGACGTCCTGGATCCGGCTCAGGGTATAGCCTGGCGTGATCCGTTCCTCCTTCAGCAGCCTCCCGAGGGTCCTCTCATAGGAGTAAAAGCCCCGTTCATGGAAGAGATACATGCGCTGCCTGATCTCGGCTTTTCCGCCGATCTCCCAGTACAATTTGCCGTACAGCTCCAGGACCTCCTCCATGTTGGAGATAATATTGTTCTGAATAACATCGCTGAACAGCGTTTCCGCCTCTTTGCCCGAAATCTTCTTATGCCTGAGCTGATAGAGGATGTAATTGTACCGCGCTTTCGGATTCAGGGGGTTTTCGGCCAGCGCATCCTCCCAGCTTTTCTCCGCCTTCTCCTTCTCCCCGAGTTCAAGATAGCTCAGTGCCCGGTTGTTCAATGAATCCGCCGAGCCTGCGGAAGCAAGCGGCACATATTCCGGATAGGCTGTGTGCACCACTTGAGAATATATTTTTCGAAGCTCCTCCTCCACGCAGGAAAAATCCTTCGGCCGGTCTTCGGCCTTCATTTCAAGGCATCCTGCCAGCAGTTCCCTGAGAGGCGCCGGAATCGGCCTTTCCGCGCACATTTCAAAGTAATCCCGACAGGCAGCCCCTGCCAGAGGGCCAGTCAGCTCCCTTCCGTGTGCCCAGGGCTTCCGGCCAAGGTACATCTCGAGTACGGAAACCGCCCAGCTATAGATATCCGTCCTCTTTGTGAGGAGCTGCCCCGCTGCCTGCTCCGGGGAACAGTAGGCCGGCGTTTTTCCCCCGCCGGGCGTGACCATGGTCGCATCGGGACCGAATCCCGCTGCCGAGCGCCCTTTTTCGGGAAATGAGAGCATCGCCCGTGCCTTCGCGAGGCCGAAATCACTCACCTTGGCTGTCCAGTCGGCGGAGAGCAGCAGGTTATCCGGCTTCACATCCTGGTGGATCAGATCATTCTCGTGGGCGCAGCGCAGTCCGCGGGCGAATTGGATGGCGATCGTCAGGAGCCTTTTCTGTACCTCCTCCTGCGTACCCTCGTAGAGCGTTCCGTCCTTAATATGGCTCTCCAGGCTTCCGTTCTCCATCCACTCGGAAAAGATCGTCGGGACATTGTCCATCTCACTCACATAGTAGCAGGAGACAATATTCGGATGCAGACCCAGATCGATCCAGTGTCTGCATTCCTCCGTAAAATTCTTCTTTTGGGCCGGCGTTCGAAAGGCTTCGGCTTTCGGTCTCTTCATGGCGAGATCCACGTTCCAGCCGGTGTAATGCACGCGCCAGACGGCTCCCATCCCTCCATAAATGGCTTCGGA
>CACXEL010000329.1 GCA_902766655.1 uncultured Lachnospiraceae bacterium
AGGAATCGGAGACAGGATCGAGCAGATATTTGCAGAGGAAATCGCGGGCCCTGGCGCTGTCCGCGTAACTTTGCACAAATACATTTCTGAATAATTAGCAAAAGCAGATGATCAAAGAGAAAAGGGGCTGTGAAATAACATAGCTCCTATAGAAAGAAGTAAAAGAAGGACCAAGGGTTCATACAAGCCCAAGGTCCTTCCTTTTTGTGTTATAATTTACTTGCGATGAAAACTAAAACACAAAGATTTCTAATACAAAACAGGCAGTCCTGCCAATGCTTATTTCGGATTATCTGGATATCTGTGATCCTGTGCTGACATTTGACCGATTTATGGGAGAGATCGAATTGGAAAAATATCTGAAAAGTATTCCCAGACACTATACGGGAAGAATCAGATATAACCCGGTCAGCATGCTGAAAACAGTACTGTTCGGATTTATGACGAATGGCTACATCTCATTACGTGAACTGGAAGATCAATGCAAAGTGAACCTCCGCTTCATGTATCTTATGGAGCACGAGACTCCATCCTACCGCACCTTCGGGTACTTCATCAATGAAGTGATCGGGGATTCCGTCGAAGATATCTTCAATGACATCAACAAAAAGATCTTTGAAAAGGAACACGTGGATCTGCAGCATCTTTACATTGACGGCTCTAAATTTGAAGCGAACGCAAACAAGTATTCCTGGGTATGGAAAAAGGCAACGGAGAAATCAAGATACCGTCTCTTTGATAAAATAACAGCCGTTTTTCAGGAGATCAACGAGGAGATCGCTTATACGGGCATGCAGTTCAGCGTCAACACAGAATACGCCCCTGAGTACATCAGAGAAGCAGCCGCGAAGTACGCAGAAATGTGGCAGCTTGATGAAGCCCTGTTCGTCCACGGAAAAGGCCGACGTAAGACCATGCAGTACCGCCAGCATGTAAAGGGGAACAACTACGGACGTCAGGAAGAGGTCTATACCTGCGAAGACTGCTCCGGGTGCCCTTATGCGGAACGATGTAAGAAAACTGATAAAAATCGCACCGTCCGGATCAACCGGGAGCTCACCTCCATGCATCATGAAGTCATGGAGAACCTGGAAAGCATACATGGAGCCCTTCTCAGAATGAACCGTACCATCCAGGCGGAAGGCACTTTCGGGATCACGAAGAACGATCGTTGTTACAGCAGAATCGTTCGAAGAGGGATTGAATCCGTCCGACTCGAGGTTTTTCTCGTTTCTATAGGGCAGAATCTGTATAAATTCCACAACAAACAAAAGAAAGCACAAGCGGCCGCATAAGTTGTCTGCACCAGACTCGTATGGGGTAGGGGGAATTATGCGCTTATTTCCCTACATTGTCTGGATTTCCTTATAAAAAGAGGACGCATGAAAAATGAATTCTCATTTTTCACACGCCCTTTCAACCGGATTGTTCATTCAATCAGGTCCTGCACGACGGCGCCGGCGAGAAGCAGGCCGGCGACGGAGGGGACAAAGGCAACGCTGCCCGGTGTTGAGTGTCGGCGCGTGGGTGGTTCGGTGGCAGAGAGGTTGACTTCATCTGTCCTGGGATTGAGCGGCGGCTCGTCCGACCAGACCACCTTGAGGGAGGTGATGCCCCGCTTTCTGAGCTCACGCCGCATGACCTTGGCCAAGGGGTCCATATTGGTGTGGAACAGGTCGATGATCCGGAAACGGCTTCCGTCCAGCTTGTTCCCGGCCCCCATGCTGCTGATGACAGGCACGCCGCACTCCCTGGCCCGCTGGATGATGGCCAGCTTGGCGGATACGGTGTCCACCGCGTCCACGACGTAGTCGTAGTCCTCAAAGGGGAAGGTGCCGATGTTGTCGGGCAGCACGAAACAGTTGTAGACCCGCACTTCGGCCTCCGGGTTGATATCAGCGATCCGGTCCCGCATGACCTCGGTCTTGTATTTTCCGATGGCCGATCTCGTGGCGATGATCTGCCTGTTCAGGTTGCTGGGCGCTACGGTATCGTTGTCAATCAGGTCCAGGGCGCCGACGCCGCTCCTCGCAAGGGCCTCCACGACGTAACCGCCGACCCCGCCAACGCCGAAAACGGCAATGCGGGCAGCGGCCAGGCGGTCCAAGGCTTCATTTCCCAGGAGAAGGCGGGTCCTGTCGAAGGTTCCTTCCATTTTGATCTCCTCTCAAAAGCATAATGGGTATAACTGTCATTACAGTGGCCGGCGCGTCAGGCGCCGGCCTTCTGTTGTCCGGAGGATTTATGCAGACAGCCGTGGCAGCGGCTTCTTCGCCTCCGATTTGTATATGTCTATCTTGTCCTGCGACCGCAGCCATCAACCGATTCTGCGCAGGAACACCTCTCCGGTGATGCCGGAGAAGCCTTCCGGATCCTTCTTTCCGGTGAAGGGGTCCGGGATCCGGGCCATTTCCCGGTCGAGGGTGGTGGCGACGTCGATGCAGATGTGGTTGGCCCCGGCCTTGAGCGCAGGCGTCAGGTCGTACCGGTATGCCGGTACGATCTGGATTCCCAGGCTCACGCCGTTCACAAAGACCTCCACGCCTTCGCTGGCGTTCGTAATCTCAAGGACAGCACCGCCCTCCCCGTCGAAAATGAAATCATTCTCATACCTGACGAATCCGGAGAACTCCGGCTCCTCCTCGGCCAGATGGTCGGGCAGGGAGACCGATTTCGCCTCCCCGAAGGCAGGATAGCTGATGGCGTCGGTCAGGCTGCGCTTCCAATCGCCGGCAAAAGCGAGTGTCTCCCCGCCCGCCGGGACCGGTGCCTTGAACAGGGGCAGGATATCGGCCGCATCGCCGGATCTGTCGAGGACAAGGATAAGACTGTGCAGCGGCTCGATCTCCAGAGCATAGCCGGTACCATCGGCCTTGGCCGCGCGCACTTCGTTGAACCAGGCGTCATACTCGTAGACGCATGCGCCGGCAGGATCAAAGGCCAGGTTCACAGTGCCCTTGTAGGTCTCTGTCCCCTCGTTGACGAAGAGCAGGACCTCCGATCCGTCCGCGTGGACGTAGCGCAGATACCGGATCCGGTCGTCGGCCGGCGCAAGGGCCAGGTCCCGGGCGCCGTATTCCTCGAGGGCGGGCACCAGCTCGTCCAGGGTCTTCACGCAGGAGGCGGCCTTCAGGGAAGCGAGCAGGGCTGCGTCGCTGGCTTCAT
>CACXEL010000330.1 GCA_902766655.1 uncultured Lachnospiraceae bacterium
GATATGCCCAGCGCCTCCAGCGCTGCGTTCAGGTCTTCAGCCATTTCCCTGGTACTCATGTGCTCCGGAAGATCCTCCCGGCGGCTGAACACGTATACGGTAAAGTCTCTGGCAAGCCGGCGGTATAAAAGAGCAAAGGGCAGCGCCATCCCTTTGACGGTTTTCAGTCCGTCCCCAACGCCGGGAAGCATGACAAGCGTACGCGCTCCGCTGCCGAAGCGGATATAATCAAGGGCTCCGAAAGGCAGCTGCAGGCGTCCGTTTTTTGCGTGAAATAACATCTTTCTTCCCTCTTTCTGAACCATAGCGCGCACAACTTCAAACGATTCGCTCGGCAGACCGCGGCAATTGAAAACCATGCCGATATCCTGTGCGGATATTTTCATCCTAACGGAACGATCCATTCTTGAGAAAAGTATACCACGCTCAGCATACGCAGGGAAGAGGGCATGGGAAAAAAACTCGCGCGCTCATCCGTCGCACGGACCGCTCCGCTTCTTTTCTTCGCCGCCGAAGCCAAAAGGAGCGCCCCCACCGGGGTGCTCCTTTCGGCAAAAGAACAATAGCTTGATACGCAGAACGGTCACGCGGTCCGCAATGCGCCGGGCCTGGGAAATGCTGTGGGTAATCAGGACAAGCGCACAACTCTGCCCTCTGCATGTTTCGCAGATGAGTTTCTCCGCAGTGAGGGTGGATTCCATATCCATGGCCGCGGTCGGCTCGTCAAGGATCAGCAGGTCATAGCGCCGCATCAGGATGCGGCAGAGGGCCATGCGGACCGTCTCGCCGCCAGAGAGCTTCTTCGCGCTCTGCCCGGCAGGATCCCAAGAGGCCCGACGCAAGGGTGCCCCTGGAGCAGCTGAAGAAGACCTATTACCGCGCCCGGGGCTGGGAGAAAAACGGCCTGCCCTCGGAAAAGAAGCTGAGAAGGCTGGGAATCCTCTGATGGCGACGGTCAAGCTGTTCGGCACCCTTCGTCTGGAGTCCGGCGTGAGGGAGCGGAGAAAGAGAACAGAACGCGCGAAAAAGAGACGGCTCGACCCGAGCCGTCTCTTTTTGCCGTTTTCCGGCGCCTCAATGATGATGGTGCTGATGGTCGCTGGAGCCCTCGGAAAACAGCATATCCATCCCATGGGCGATGGGGGCGATCACCGCGGCCAGGTTTTCTCTTGCCGCCTTTTCGCTGCCGGGGAGATTCACGATCAGCGTCTTGCCGCGGATGCCCGCCGCGCTCCGGCTCAGGCAGCCCCTCGGCGTGATCTGCAGGCTGTAATAGCGCATCGCCTCGGGGATGCCGCGCGTTTCCCTCTCGATGACGGCCAGCGTCGCCTCGGGCGTGATATCCCGCTGAGAAAAGCCCGTGCCGCCGGTGGTCATCACCAGAGCGATCTTCCGTTCATCCGCGCATCGGATCAGCTCCTCCTCGATCTGCGCCTTCTCATCCGGGATGATGCTGGTGTAGACCACTTCAAACCCGGCCTCCTCCAGCATGGCCCTGACAGCCGGACCGCTGGTATCGACTCGCTCTCCGCGGGCGCCCTTATCGCTGACGGTGATGACTGCCGCTGTGTACTTCATGGCTTTTACCCTCCGATCTGATTCATGTTTCGGTTTGCGTGGCTGCGTTCGCTGTACGACAGCTCCCCGTGCCACTGCGGTTTTTCCAGGATCGCCCGGCGGAGCGTCTGTTCCATCTCCTCAAGGCCCATTCCCTTGATGGAGATCTCGTCCGAGGAGTGCAGACAGGGCTTGATCTTCCCGTCTGCCGTGATCCGGATGCGGTTGCATTCGGCACAGAAGTGCGCGCTGACGGGGCTGATGAGGCCGATGTTCCCCTTCGCGCCGGGCAGGCGGAAGAGCTTTGCCACGCCGCCGTCCTTCGGGACCGGCGCAAGCTCCGGAAGCTTCTCTGTCACGACCGTATAGGGAATAAAGGCCTCGGGCCCGAAGTCCCCGCTGTCGTACATGGGCATCAGCTCAATAAAGCGCACATCCACCGGATATCGCCTTGTCAGCTCCGCAAGAGCCGGGATCTCGTCATCGTTGAAGCCGCCGATCAAAACGGCGTTGATTTTGATTTTCTCAAAACCCTCGCGCAGCGCGGCCTCGATCCCCCGCAGCGCCTGCGTCAGATCGCCGCGCCGGGTGATCCTGCGGTATTTCTCCGCATCCAGCGTGTCCAGACTGATGTTCAGGCGGTCGACGCCCGCCTCGCGCAAAGGCGCCGCCAGCCTGGGAAGCAGCGTTCCGTTCGTGGTCAGACAGAGCTCCCGGATCCCTTCGATCTGAGAAAACTCGCGGCACAGGGGGACGATATCGGGCTTGACCAGCGGTTCTCCGCCGGTGATGCGCAGCTTGGTGATCCCCAGCGAGGCGGCCGCCCGGACCGCCATGACCATTTCCTCATGCGTCAGCATGTCCTCATGCCGCTTTTTGACC
>CACXEL010000331.1 GCA_902766655.1 uncultured Lachnospiraceae bacterium
ACGTCTCCGACGAGGAGATCCTGGCGGCCATGCGTCTTCTGGGCAGGACCTCCGGCGTCTTCGCCGAGCCGGCCGGGGCGACCGGTACCGCAGGAGTGAAGAAGGCGGTCGAACTTGGGCTCATCGAGAAGGACGCTTCCGTCGTCACCGTGGTGACCGGCAACGGTCTCAAGGACGTGAACAACGCCATCAAGGCTGCCGGGGAACCCATCGCCATTCCTGCCGAGATGGACCGGCTTCTGGAGGCCTTTGAGAAGAAGGGCGATCCCCATCGCTGACGACATACTTCCTGTCCGGCCTCAGCGCGGTATAATCCGGAAAACTTCCAACACAAAAAATGTTCGCAGCTGCGGGGAATCGGCCGTGACCGCCGATTCCCCGCAGTTGATTTTACCTGTTGATGCCATGGGATGCCGGGTGTTTACGGTGCAGCAGTCCTCATGCATGCCTGTTATCTGACGGGACCCATCATGTTGTACCGGCGGGAAGAGGCACCTTATTCCCGGCAAAATCTGCACGAAAATTGCCGGCTTTTCTCCTGTTTATTGGGGTAAAGTGTTAAATCTTGGTTCCGGAAGCTCTTTGGGCGTGACAAGCGGGAATTTCGATATTATAATGTCAACTTGTGAACGTTCCGGCCCTTTTTCCCGGCATTTTCCGGGAAAAACGCTTCGGATCCCTGCTCAAAAAAGATGATTTGGGAAGCGTTCCGGGAGAAGCGCCCCGATCCTTTCCTGAAACATTATGACTTGGGAAGAGAAGCCGTGCGAATGACCCTGGCAGCGGCTAAGCCATGACGGAAGCGTCGGCTGGTCCGGGGGGAGGGCGATGAGGCCGGTCGGATTGAAATGTAATCATTTCCCATGAAGGAGGCATTATTATGATCGAAGGCAGAATATATAACTTTTCCGCGGGTCCGTCCATCCTGCCGGAGCCGGTGCTGCTCAAGGCCCAGGCCGAGCTTCTCAACTGCGAGGGCAGCGGCATGAGCGTGCTCGAGATGAGCCACCGCTCCAAGGTGTTCGATAACATCATCAATGGGGCAGAGGCCAATCTGCGGAAGATCATGAATATTCCGGACAACTACAAGGTACTCTTCCTCCAGGGCGGCGCCAGCGGCGTCTTCGCCTCCCTGCCCATGAACCTGGGCAACAGGACCGGCGCGGCCGACTATATCGTCAGCGGCAACTTCTCCGGCGAGGCCTTCAAGGAAGGCAAAAAATACCTGAAGGATGCCCGCGAGGCGGCTTCCACCAGGAGCGAGAATTTCACCCGCATTCCGAAGCAGGAAGAGCTGGTCCTCAATCCCGAGGCGGACTATGTCCACGTCTGCTGGAACAACACTATCTTCGGCACCGTCTACAACTATATTCCTGAGACCGGAAACGTGCCGCTGGTAGCCGACATGTCCTCCAGCATCCTCTCTGAGCCGGTCGACGTCTCCCGCTTCGGCATGATCTACGCCGGCGTCCAGAAGAACCTGGCCCCGGCCGGCATGGCCATCGTCATCGTCCGTGAGGACCTGATCGGCAACTGCATGCCCATCACTCCGAAGATCTGGGATTACGCCCTGAACGCCCAGAAGAACTCCATGATCAACACCCCGCCCTGCTTCCCCATCTACTTCGTGAAGCTGGTCACGGATTACCTCATGGAGCAGGGCGGCCTTGAGGAGATGAAGCGCCGCAATGCAGAGAAGGCCGCCATCCTCTATGATTACCTGGATTCCCAGGACTTCTACAAGGCTGCCGCCGTCAAGGAGGACCGGTCTCTCATGAACGTGACCTTCCGCACGGGCGACGAGGCTCTTGACGCCGAATTCTGCAAGGGCCAGGCCGCGGCCGGCTTCTCCAACCTCAAGGGACACCGCCTGGTCGGCGGCATGCGCGCTTCCATCTACAACGCCATGCCGAAGGAGGGCGTGGAGGCTCTGGTCGCCTACATGAAGGACTTCGCCGCTAAGCACTGAAGCTCAGTGCCAAGGGGATGAGAATGAGGGACGTACCTTTTTTCTCAAAATCTTTGATTTTGAGAAAAAAGGTACGTCCCTCATTCTCATCCATCATTCTCATTCCGGCGGATATCTGGTATACTGAAGAAAGTCAGGTGCTTTCCTGAGAACGCGAAGAAAAACCATATGGGAGAGTGAAAATATGGCAATATTTAAAGCATTCAAAGCAGTGAGACCCGTCGCGGAGATGGCGGATAAGGTGGCGGCCCTTCCCTACGACGTTATGAGCAGCGCCGAGGCCAGAGTGATGGTGGAGGGCAAGCCGTGGTCCTTCCTCCACGTGGACCGGCCCGAGATCGACCTGGATCCCTCCGTCTATATTTATTCCGATGAAGTCTACGCCAGGGGCAAGGCCAACCTG
>CACXEL010000332.1 GCA_902766655.1 uncultured Lachnospiraceae bacterium
AGACCCGCCCGCGGATCCTTGTCCGCAGCTGGAGACCCGTCCGGTGCCCTGTCCGAACGCCGTCAGGCCGCCGTATTCCCGCAGGCTCAGGCGGTCTCGCCATCGTCGTCCCAGCCGCCGAACTCGCTGAGGCGCAGGTCCTTATTGCGGTCCAGCGTCATGCCGACGCTCCACTCGTGGGCGAAGAGGAGCAACGGATTGCCCTTCATGTCCTGGACCTTCTTCATATCGCTGGTGCCCTCGAGCCGCTCAACGTCAATCTCGAGCGGGTTCTCGATCCAGCGGATGTACTCGTACGGCAGGGTCTCCATGCGGACCTCCACCTTGTACTCTGTCTCCAGGCGGAAGCGGAGGACGTCCAGCTGCAGTACACCGACCACGCCGACAATGATCTCCTCCATGCCGGAGCCCAGCTCCTGGAATACCTGGATGGCGCCCTCCTGGGCGATCTCCTCGATTCCCTTGGTGAACTGCTTCCTCTTCATGGTGTCCACCTGACGGACCCTTGCGAAATGCTCCGGTGCGAAGGTGGGGATGCCGCCGAACCTGAAATCTCTTCCCGGCATGCAGACCGTGTCGCCGATGGAGTAGATGCCCGGGTCGAAGACGCCGATAATGTCACCCGCCCAGGCCTCGGAGACCACATGGCGGTCGTCCGCCATCATCTGCTGAGGCTGGGAAAGCCGGGCCTTGCGGTTGCCCTGGACGTGGAAGACTTCCATGTTGGCGTCAAAATGACCGGAGACGATCCGCATGAAGGCCACGCGGTCCCTGTGATTCCGGTTCATGTTGGCCTGGATCTTAAAGACGAAAGCCGAGAAGTCGTCCTTCAGGGGATCGATCATGCCCTGGTCGGAAAGCCTGGCCAGGGGGGTGGACGTCATTTTCAGGAAATGCTGCAGAAATGTCTCCACGCCGAAGTTGGTCAGCGCCGACCCGAAGAAGACGGGTGACAGCCTGCCATGGCTTACGGCCTCCTGGTCGAAGTCAGCCGAAGCGCCGTCGAGCAGCTCGATCTCGCTCTCCAGCGTCTCCTGCTCCTCCCCGTCCAGGATGCCCTCCGCAGCTGCCTCGGCTATGGTCAGCTCGCGGATCTCACCTTCTCTGGTACCCTTCTGGGTATCGCTGAAAATAAGGACCTTCTCACTGTGCCGGTCATAGACACCCTTAAAGGCCTTGCCGGACCCGATGGGCCAGTTGATCGGGCAGCAGGGGATACCCAGCTCGTTCTCGATCTCGTCCACCAGTTCAAAGGAGTCCCGGGCTTCCCGGTCCATCTTGTTGATGAAGGTGAAGATCGGAATGTGGCGCCGCGCACATACCTTGAAGAGCTTCCTGGTCTGGGCCTCCACGCCCTTGGCTCCGTCGATGACCATGACGGCCGAGTCCGCGGCCATGAGGGTCCGGTAGGTGTCCTCGGAGAAGTCCTGGTGACCGGGCGTATCGAGAATGTTAATGCAGAAGTTGTCGTAATTGAACTGAAGGACCGAGCTGGTGACGGAGATACCTCTCTGCTTTTCGATCTCCATCCAGTCGGACACCGCGTGGCGGGCCGTGGCCTTTCCCTTGACCGAACCCGCCAGATTGATGGCGCCGCCGTAGAGCAGGAACTTCTCGGTCAGCGTCGTCTTGCCGGCATCCGGGTGGGAAATGATGGCAAAGGTCCTTCGCTTTTCTATTTCATTCATATATCGGTAATTCCTTTCTGATGTCCTCTGTCTGTCCGCGGATATGTCCGCCGTCATCTCTTCCGGCAGAAGCCATCAGGTGGGATTCGAACGATCCATGGGTCCAATCCTCCCGGCCACCCGCTCGGGCTGCCGTCATGTATTGCCGGACGGGCAGGCGCAGGGACCACCCACCCTCTTTCCACTATTGATCCTGCGACGGCACGGGAATATCTGCCCCGTCCATCTCCCTCAGGACGATGGTATGCGGACCGGCGGTATTGACGGCTGCATAATACCCCTCCCTCAAGGTAGGAAATGAAAAGCAGCCGTCCAGCGCGACCCGGTCCAGAGGCACGCTGAAGCCTTCCCCTGTCCTCTTGAGGCGGCTCTCCAGCCTGACCCAGCGGGTATAGAAGAAGTCTTCCCGGTCCTCCGAGGCAAGGTATGCGGCATAGGACTCCTCATCAAAGATCCGGCGGGCGACCTTATCCGTTGTCCGTCCCGTCCTGACCTGAACGTCCAGGCCCACGTCCCCGCCAGCGAAGGCGCAGGCGATGCAGCACCCGGAGTGGCTGATGTTGAACCTGATCTCCGGACAGCCGCTGAAAAAAGGCTTGCCGTGAGGGCCTTCTGCCCTTGTGAGCACTTCGGGGGAAATATTGTATTCGGTGGCTGCCATGTCCACTGCCATGCGCCAGGCAGCCCGGCTCATGGCCCGGCCGTCGGTGCCCTCCGGGAGGAAGGCGTAGACGAGCAGGACCCTGTCCCCTCCGTCCTGTCCGCCGGTCTTTTTCATGCCTCAGCCGCTGCGGTCAGCTTGTCGATGGCGGCGCGGATCCTGGTCAGGGAAGCCTCCTTGCCCAGGAGCTCCATAAGCTGGGTGGCACCACCGGGCGTCATGGCCTTGCCGGACACCGCCGTGCGGATGGGCCACATGACCTGGCCGTTCTTGAGACCGTTTTCAGCCGCGAACTGCTGCAGGAATGCGTACAGTGCGTCGTTGGTATAGTCCTCGAAGGCCTCAAGGGCCGGGAGGACCTTCTTCAGGACCTCCAGGGAGAGGGCCGGGGTGGTCTTCATTTTCTTGTGGGTGTACATGGAAATGTCATAATCCGGCACCTTCTCAAAGAAGCCGAGAAGCTCCGGAATGTCGCAGAACGTCTCGATCCGGCTCTTGGCGAGATCCGCAAGGGCCTTCTTGTCCCGGATGGAAGGAGCCGCAGCCTCGACGTACGGCATGGCCTTCTCATAGTAGGCGGCGTCGTCCATCTTCTTGATATACTCGCCGTTCATCCACCGGAGCTTGCCGATGTCGAAGACCGCCGGGGACTTGTTGATCTTGAGGAAGTCGAACTTCTCGATCAGCTCGTCCATGGAGAGGATCTCGCTGTTGCCCTCCGGGCTCCAGCCAAGGAGAGCGACAAAGTTCACGATGGCCTCCGGGAGGAAGCCCTGGTCCAGCAGGTCCTCAAAGGAGGAGTGGCCGCTGCGCTTGGACAGCTTCTGACGGTTCTCGTCGGTGATCAGGGGGCAGTGAACGTAGACGGGCACTTCCCAGCCGAAAGCGTCGTAGAGGAGGTTGTACTTGGGGCTGGAGGCCAGGTATTCATTTCCGCGGACCACGTGGGTGATGCCCATGGTGTGGTCGTCGATGACGTTGGCGAAGTTGTAGGTCGGGAAGCCATCGGACTTGATGAGGATCATGTCGTCGAGTTCCGCATTGTCCACGGTGATATCGCCGTAATTGACGTCGTGGAAGGTCGTGGTGCCCTCGTGCGGCACGTTGAGACGGATGACATGGGGCACGCCGGCGGCGAGCTTCTCAGCGATTTCCTCCTTGCTGAGGCCCAGGCAGTGCTTGTCATACATGGCGAATTCCTTGTCGCCGGCATTGGTCTTCAGGGACTCCAGACGCTCCTTGGTGCAGAAGCAGTAGTAGGCGTTGCCCTGGGCAATGAGCTGCTCGGCGTACTTCTGATAAATGCCCATCCGGCAGCGGTCAGACTGGACATAGGGGCCATAGCCGCCGTCCTTGTCAGGTCCCTCGTCGATCGAGAGACCGGCGTACGCCAGCGTCCTGTAGATGATGTCCAGAGCCCCTTCCACGAAGCGCTCCTGGTCCGTATCCTCGATGCGGAGCATAAAGCTGCCCCCCGCATGTCTGGCGATCAGATATGCGTAGAGGGCTGTGCGGAGGTTGCCGACGTGCATTCTGCCCGTGGGGCTGGGAGCAAATCTTGTCCTTACATTGTTTCTGGGGTCGATCTTGACTGTCTGATTATCCATTGTTCTCTCTCTTTTCTATTATCATTCGGGCGGCACTGCCGTCCCGTGGGAAATGCATACAAACACCGGTCAAAGCTCTTACGCAATCATCCGACCGGCTTTTTCCCTGTCAGGCGAAATCGCTGACCTCCCCCCAGAGGTCCTGCTGGTTCCGCTTGAAGCGGATCCGGCGGGAGACAGACAGGGCGATGGCCATTTCCACCATGAGGAAAGCGACCGAGGTGCCTCCGTAGCTGATGAAGGGTAAAGTCACACCGGTCGTAGGAATTATGTTCAGCACAACGCAGATGTTCAGTATGACCTGGAGGGCGATGTGGGCGAAGATTCCCGTCACCATCAGCGACCCGAAGAGGTCGGGTGCATTCTGCGCGATGAAGAAGAGGCGGTAAAGGAGGAAGAGGAAGAGAATGATCACGATCAGTCCTCCGAAAACGCCCAGCTCCTCACAGATGATGGAGAAGATCATATCATTCTGGGCCTCCGGCAGAGACCCCAGCTTTTGAGTGCTGTTACCCAGTCCCTTTCCGAAGAGTCCGCCGCTGCCGATGGCGTAAAGCGCCTGCATGATCTGGTAGCCGCCGGAATCCGGATAGGCCTCCGGATCCCGCCATACCAGGGTCCGCTGGAGACGGAAGGACCCCCCGGAGGAGCCCGCGTAATTCCACAGGAACCAGACCAGGACCCCAAGCAGCACGGCTCCAACCGCCACTATGATGAGGAAAGGTTTTGTCTCCGGGTGCGCCACGAACACGATCACACAGGCGATGGCCAGGATGATGATGGCCGTCGAGAGGTTATCGGTGAATACATAGGCGCCCAGCGCCAGCAGAAGGCCGGCGACCAGGGGCGGCACGCACCCCTTCCAGCCCTTGAACTGCCTGCCCAGCATGATGATGATGACCGGCACGCATACAATGGCGGCGATTTTGGCCACCTCCGACGGCTGGAACTCAATAAAGATCCTCAGCCACCGGCGTGCCCCGTTCCGGGTGACACCCAGCGGGCTCATGACCAGGCCCATCAGGAGCATGGCCACCGCGTAGAGCGGTATGCTCAGGTACCAGAGGATATGGTAGTCCACCAGAGACAGGACCAGGGCCAGGACCACTGCCGCCGCAGAGATGATTGCCTGATGGACGAACAGGTACATATCATCGCCGTACTTGACCTCGGCCACGTAAGAGCTGGTGCTGTAGAGCATGACCAACCCGAACGAGACCAGGAGCAGTATCACGGCGACCAGGTTGTAATCATAATAATCGGTCTTCCGTCTGTTCAAGGCTCCTCACCCATGATTTGAAGAAATGTATCCCGGGCCAGGCGTACCTGGACATAATACTGGTCTGCGTCGCTGAAGCGGCCGGCCCGCAGGGCCTCCACCAGAAGGCACAGAGCCTCATAGAGAGGCGTCAGCCCCAGGTTGCCCGATACCCCCTTGAGGGTATGGGCCGCTTCAAAGGCCTCCTTATAATACTGATTATCCATGGAGGCGTCAAGCTTTTCGAAGCTTTCGTCCCCGGTAAATATCTCCAGGCAGGTCCTGTAGAAACCGTCATCGCCCAGCAGGCGCTTCATGGCATCTTCGATGTCACAGCCCCATGCCCTGAGCTTTTCGACCTTGTCCGTCATCGTCACTTCTCCGCATCCGGCATGGCCACCAGCACTGCCACACAGCGCGGGGGAAGCATGCAGGACTTTCTTCTGTTGGGCTCCACGGGCAGGGTCGCCGCGGACATCTTGGGATTCAGGGCAGACGGCCGTGTGACCACGGTTCCGGCAAATGCCCCCGAAGGCACCGGCAGCGCTTCCGCCGCCTCCTCCTTCTCTATAGGCTCCGGCTCCTGGTCAAAGATCCTCCAGATATCGTCATCGGAGGAGAGGACCACCTGCCACCGCTTTCCCCGGGGCAGGATGGGCAGACCGAACACCTGCTTCTCCCAGTAGGCGTTGTAGGCCACGTAAATCAGGTCGTCGTAGGACCCGTCCGCTTTCCGCTCATAATTGCCGCAGTACATGAGGGCGACGGATCTGGCCTTCTCCTCATAGGGGAAATACCATGCGCGGTCGCAGTGGATGGACACGTCCGGGAAGCCGAAGGAGCGGTAGTCCGTACCGCGGAGAGCCCTGGCGGGGTGAAGGATCGGATGGGCCTTGCGGAAGGCGATCAGATCCCTGGCGCAGCGGAAAATGTCTTCATTTTTCCTGAATACGGTCCAGTCGACCCAGCCGATGGCGTTGTCCGAGGCGTAAGGATTGTTGTTGCCCTCCTGCCCGTTCCCGAACTCGTCGCCCGCATAGATGAGCGGGAGACTCTCGGCCAGGAGCACGTAGGCCAGGGCGTTCTTGACCTGTTTGCGCCGCAGGTCCAGGATCAGCTTCCTGCGGGTCGGTCCCTCCTCGCCGCAGTTCCAGCTGAAGTTCATGTCCGTCCCGTCGCTGTTGTTCTCGCCGTTCTCCTCGTTGTGCTTATCGTTGTAGCTGACCGCATCCATGAGGGTGAAGCCGTTGACGTTGGCCATGTAGTTCACGGTCCCGTAGCTGGCCGGATTCTTCCTGACGGCACTCACAAAACGGCTGATCAGACCGGCATCTCCCTTGAGGAAGCAGCGGCCTGTGTACTGGAAGTCATTGCTGTACTCGAGCAGGTGGCGGGATGCACAGGAGTCGGCCTCCGGCAGGGTCCTCTCGTCCAGGTGCTCGAAGAAGAGCAGGGTCCGTGCCAGGAGCGGATCGTGGGTGATGGGCGTATAAGGAACACCCTCTCCCGTAAAATGAAAACCGTCTATATGATAGGCCATCTTCCAGTAACGGACAGCCTGCAGTATGGCGTATGTATCCGCCTCAGCAGGAATGTAGAACTCCATGATGCAGGAAATCCCCGCACGGTGGAGGGCCTTCACCATGTCCTTCATTTCCCGGACGGAGTCGGCGCTGTGGGAGAACTTCTCCTTGGGTGCGTAGTACCTGTTCTCCTCGGCGTAGCCCCAGTAATTCCTGAGCTCGCCGGCCGTGATCCTGGCGAAGGGGGGCATATCCAGCGTCTCGTCCCACTCGTAGGCCGGCATGAGTTCGATGGCATTCACGCCCAGCTCCTGAAGATAAGGAATCTTTTCGACGATACCTCTGAAGGTGCCTTTGGCCTTCACACCGCTGCGCGCACCCTTGGTGAAGCCCCGCACATGGAGCTTATAAATGATAAGATTGTTCACCGGTGTATCCGGGGAGACGACTCCCTCCCAGTCATATCGATCGGACACGATCCGGCTCACCGGCCCGCTGACACGCCTGGCGTAAGGATCGTTGACCTTTTTTCCGTTGATCACAAAATAATAACCGCAGTTCATCAGGCCCCGGCCGCTGACCAGGACCGCACTGACCTCTCCCACCCTCTCTTCAGCAGGAAGAGGGATCTCCTGGAGGACCGTATTGCCGGAAGGATCAGTCAGGACGAGGGATGCCTCCCTGCCTTCGGGAACACGGACGGCAAAATTGACGCCGTCCCTGGTCACCATAGCGCCCATATTCAGAGGATTGCCCGTTAATACCGTGTATTTCTGACTCATTGCTATTCCTCTCTCAATGACAAAACGTCGGCTGCCTGCGCCGCCTGTCACCTGCTGCCGGACCTTGCGCCGGCACGTGCTGCGGCCCCTCCGTGTTGCCCGGCCGGACGCTAACCGGCCGGTCACTGCAGGGAGATGCCCCCTGCTTCCATCCTTGCGTCCGGAGAGCCCCGCTCAGTGATAGACATACATAGAGATAGTATACTCTATTTCCGGCAGGATTTCACCTGAAATATTGTTTTTGCTGACTGTTTATGCTATGCTGTTGAAGATCCGGTCAGGCATTCGCCTTCTGCCGTCCCCGGCCCGCGTGCCGAAGCGGCTTCAGACCGTGAAACCTATTCTATCAGGTACAAAAAAGAAAAAGGAGGTCACCTGACATGGCTGATATCGACAACTTTGATGACACCGCCTATCTTGGCGACGATCTGGGTTCCGTCACCCTGACCATGGACGACGGTTCAGAGATTGAATGTGAGATCCTCGCGATCTACCCCGCCGGCGGCAGGCAGTATATCGCCCTGCTTCCCGAGGAGGAAGAAGACGAGGAAGAGAGCTCGGTCCTCATTTATCGCTACATCGACAACGGCGATGACGAAGATCCCGATATCGAGAACATCGAGGACGACGATGAGTACGATATCGCCGCCGACGCCTTCGACGAGCTGCTCGATGAAGCGGATTTCGAGTTCGAGGATTGAAAAGGCTTTCTGAGTCAGAAAGACCCTGGCTGATCCGGTTTTCACCGGATGACCAGGGTCTTTTTTGTGTGTCTATTTGCCGGATGTGCTCCCGAAGCCGCCGTTCCGCTTCCCGGTCGCCGCGTCGCTCTCCGTGATGCCGAAGGGAAGGAAGATTCCCTGCATGAAGCCGTCGCCGGCCGCAAGATCCAGGGTCCGGCCTTCGTTGCTGTCGTTGGTCAGCCTCGCGAAGATCTGC
>CACXEL010000333.1 GCA_902766655.1 uncultured Lachnospiraceae bacterium
CCGGGCGACTGGTCATCCGTCGGGAGGCGGACGTCTCCAACGGAGATTTCGATACCCTCCTCCTCCTCTTCGGAGGAGCCGGCACCGCCGTATGCCTGGTGATGGCCCGCGGCCGGATCGGGGGCCCCGGCGAGATGGTCTTTGCCGCCCTGCTCCTTATGGCGACCATATTCCGCTACTACGGGGACGTCGAATACAGGCTGAGCCTCCACTACCGGCGTTATTTTATCTACTATACGGTCCTCACGGCCGGATATCTTGCCGGATTTATCCTCTATCACTTTACGGGGATCTGGTATCTGATTTTTATCTGCGGCGAGGTGCTGGCCCTTCTTTACCTGACTCTCACAGGCAGCGTCTTTGACAACTTCCTCGAGCGCAGCCGGTATTTCAGGAGGGTAGTGCGGCGGGAGAGCTATCTGGTCGTGTCTTACCTCCTGACCAACCTGACCTTGAATGTGGACAGGCTTCTCCTGGCGGCTCTGATCGGCAATCTGGCGGTGACCCAATACTATGTGACGTCGCTGATCGGCAAGACGCTGGTACTTCTGGTGGCGCCGGTCAACACGATCATCATCTCCTACCTGACCAAGCGGAATGTCCGGCTGGACCGGAAGCAGTTCCTCAAGTACTCAGGTATCGGCTTTCTGGTGGCTCTGTTCTTTTTCGCCGCCGCTCAGGTGGGCACGCCCCTCTTTATCTGGCTCTTCTACAGGAACCTCTTTGATTCGGTGCGGAGCATCGTGACGGTGGTCAACCTGAGCCAGATCCTTGGCCTGTTGTCCACCTATCTGTTCATGATCGTTCTGACTTTCTCGGATGAGCGGTGGCAGTTCGGACTCCAGCTCATCCATCTGGGAGTGCTCCTGGTGCTCATTTTCAGTATTGGAAGGGGAAGCCTCATGGGCTTTTCGACGGCCGTTCTGATTGCGAACGCGCTGAGGATCGGCGCCGTCATGCTCCTGGGCTTCATCAAGTCCGATCAGCTCATGCCGCCTCCGGAGAAAATGAAGACCTGAGAAAAAGCAGCGATAACCTTCGCGGAAAGCCGGCAGACCGGTGCGGTCTTGGCCAGCTGCCTTCGCCGAAGTCAACATAAGCGCGCGGAATGCGCGCAACAGCCCGCCGGGACAGCCCGGCTTCGGGAGGAAAATGATATGCAGTTTGGAGAAGTAGCCCGCCGGGCGGCTTTCAATGCCCTGGACCTTATGAAGGGCGGCCATCAGAACCAGGTCAAGGCCGTCAACAAGCGGGAGATCATGGAAGGCATCACGCCCGGGTACGAGGAGCGCCGGATCCGGTCCCTCATGGATTATGCCATCGGCCATTGCGATTTTTATAAGGAATATGCCGGCGCAAGGAGTCTTCAGGACCTGCCCGTCATGACCAAGATGGCCTACAATGAGAACCGGGACAGGATTCTGAGCGATGAGTACAAGGATAAGGCTGACAGCCTCTACAGGCTCAGCACCAGCGGCTCCACCGGCGCCCCCTTCACCGTCCTCTGCGACGGGGAGAAGATGATCCGGGTCAACATGAATTTCATGTCCGTCATGGAGCTGAACGGCTTCCGGCTGGGCATGAAGCGCGGTGAGTTCCGGGTCTGGATCGAGGGCAAGAACAAGCGGTCCTGGTGGACGCTGACCAAGACCAACCTGGTCATGATCGACATTTCCAACATGGGAGATGAAGCCCTGGCCGGGATCTGCGAGACCATCAGGAAGAAACGGATCCAGGTCCTGGTCTGTTATTCGAGCGCGCTTACCGCTCTCGTAGATTATCTGGAGCGGACAGAATACGACATAAGCGCCTGGGACGTCGAGATGATCTTCGCCATGGGTGAGGCGCTCACGGATGCCTGCTACGACAAGGTCAAGGAGATCTTCGGGTTCAATCCGGTCCGGTCTTACGGCAACAATGAGAACGGCTTCATGGCCTGCCAGATCGGGGACGACAAGGAAAAATACACCTGCGACCTCTACAACTTCTACTTCGAGATGCTGAAGCTGGATTCGGACGAGCCGGCTGCGGAGGGAGAGCTGGGCAGAATAGTGGTCACGGACTACTACAACAAGGCCTTCCCCATGCTGCGCTATGACACGGGCGATACAGGCATCTACAGGAAGGTGGTCGACGAGAAGGGCCGGATCCACGGCTATTTCACTGAAATATACGGACGCCGCGGGTCCCTCATGTACAATACCAAGGGCGAGCCGCTTTCGATCCACGTTTTTATGAACGTTCTGATCAACCTCGAGGGCGTTGTCCACCAGGCCAAGTGCATCCAGTGGACTAAGACGGGCTACGAGCTCTTCCTGAATGCCGACAGAGAAAAAATCAATGAAGCTGAGGTGGTGGGCCTCTATCGCCGGTATCTGGGTGAGGATGCGGACATCACTGTGACCTATGTGGATGAGATTCCCATCGAGGCCTCCGGCAAGCGGATGGTCTGCGAGAACAGATGCCCCGATTACGTGGGTTAAAAGGACGCCGAAAATGAAGGTTTCTAATTTTATTGCCGAGACGATCGCCGATTTCGGAATCACCAATGTCTTCATGGTCACAGGCGGCGTGGCCATGCATATGGATGACTCTCTGGGTCACAGCCGCCGTCTCAAGGTCACTTACCACCATCATGAGCAGGCCTGCGCCATGGCGGCGGAGGCTTATGCCAGGATCGACAACCGCCCGGCCTGTGTCTGCGTGACGGCGGGTCCCGGTGCCACCAATGCCATCACGGGTGTGGTCTGCGCCTGGATGGAATCCCAGCCCATGCTGGTCCTCTCCGGCCAGGTCCGGACCCAGATTTCGGTCCGCAGTACCGGCCTCAATCTCCGCACCATGGGTGTCCAGGAGTACGACGTGACTCCTGCCGCCTCCCATATGACCAAGTACGCCGTCCTCATCGAACGGAAGGAGGACGTGCGCTATCACCTGGAGAAGGCCCTCTATCTCATGATGGCCGGCCGTCGCGGTCCGGTCTGGCTGGACGTGCCTCTGGACATCCAGGCGGCCTCCATCGAACCGGAGCAGCTTCGCCCCTTCGACCCGGCTGCCGAGGGCTATGAGGACGCCCCCGCTCCCGTAGAAGGGTTTCCTGTCTGCCCGGTAAATGAAGACACCGCCTCTGCCATCCTTGCAAAGCTGAAAAATGCCGCCCGGCCCCTGATTTTTGCCGGCTTTGGCGTGCGTGCTTCCGGCGGGTGGGCTGATTTCATGAAGATGGTCCATACCCTCGGCGTTCCCGTCATCACCGGCATGTCAAGCGTGGATATCATGGCTGAGGACGATCCTTACTATGCCGGCAGGAGCGGCATGACGGGCTCCCGACCGGGCAACTTCGCCCTTCAGAACTGCGACGTGCTCCTGTCCATAGGAAGCCGTCAGAGCATTCACCAGACCGGCTTTGATTTCGCCACCTGGGCGAGAGGCGCTTACACGATCATCAATGATCTGGACGTCGAGGAGCTAAGAAAGCCCAACCTCCATGTGGATATGCCCGTTGTGGGTGATGCCAGGACTTTGTGCAGGCTGCTCACCGAGGCGGCCGGAGAGGGAGAGACCTGCCGCCGCGATGACTGGCTGGCAGCCATTGCCCGTTGGCGGGAGCGCTATCCCATTGTCCTGGACCGCATGAAGGCCCCCCAGGCGGACGGCCTGGGCAACACCTACCGCTTCTACGACGTCCTCTCGGACCTCCTCGGCCCGAATGACAACATCGTCGTGAGCTGCGGCACATCCCGGGTGGCGGGAAGCCAGACCTTCCGGATCAAGGAAGGCCAGCGCTTCGTCACCAATTCTTCCACAGCCTCCATGGGGTACGGCCTGCCTGCCGCCATCGGCGTCTCCAGGGCCGACGAATCCCGCACTGTGACCCTGGTCACAGGCGAAGGAAGCTTCATGATGAACATGCAGGAAATGCAGACCATCGCGACGGGCCGCATGCCTGTCCGCATTTTCATGGTCTGTAACGGCGGCTATCATTCCATCCGTCAGACCCAGAACGCCTTCTTCGGCAAGCCCTTGATCGGTGTAGGCCCGGAGAGCGGGGACCTGGATTTCCCGGATCCGGCCAAAATCGCGGCCTGCTTCGGCTTCAGCTACAGCGAGAGCAGGTCTAACGAGACCATTGCCGAGGATATCGCCAGGGCCATGGAACTTCCGCTTCCGTCCCTGACTGCCGTCTACGTGACGACTGCCCAGAAGACAGAGCCCAAGACCGCGTCCAGAAAGCTGGAGGACGGGACCTTCGTGTCAGCCCCCATGGAAGATCTTGCCCCCTTCCTGCCCAGGGAAGAGCTGGCTGAGAATATGTTCATACCGCTGACGAAGGCCTCCCTGGACCAGTAAAGGCGACAGAATTAAGAGAGTATTGTATGAAAAAAGTTTTTGTGACCGGCGCGACCGGTATGATCGGTCTCGCGCTGATTGACGAGTGCCTGAGACAGGGCGTCAGGGTGTATGCCCTGGTACGGGAGGATTCTCCCCGCGCCGGCAGGCTGCCGGACCACGACGGTCTGGTCCGGGTGAACGGAAGCCTAGATGACCTGGATAACTTGCCGGCCCTTGTGGGAGATACCTGTGACGTCTTCTTCCACCTGGCATGGGGGAACACAGGGGCAGCCCGCAATGCCAGCACGGAGCGGCAGGCAGCCAACATTTCCTGGACCCTGAAGGCCGTCCGGGCAGCGGCGGCGCTTGGCTGCAGCCGATTTGTCGGCGCCGGATCCCAGGCTGAATACGGTCCCAAGGACCTGCCCGTGATCCGGCCGGATACGCCCGCGGCTCCCAATACGCCCTACGGAGCAGCCAAGCTGTCTGCCTGCCTCCTCTCTCATATGCTCGCGGATGAGATCGGGATCGAGTGGATCTGGCCGAGGATCTTCAGCATTTACGGGCCTTATGACAAGCCTTCCACTATGATAGCGAGTTCGGTCAGCAAAATGCTGGCCGGGGAAGGGGTTCATTTTTCACCTGCGACTCACCGCTGGGAGTATCTTTACAGCCGGGATGCCGGAAAGGCAATGTACCTTCTCGGCGAAAAGGGAGTTCCGGGGAAGATATACTGTCTGGGAAGCGGTCAGAGCAGGCCGCTCATCGAATTCATAGAGGAGATGGCGGAAGCCTGCGGGGCAGAGCTCAGCGGTGTCGGAGATATCCCTTACCCCAAGAACAGGCCTGTGAGGAACCTCTGTGCGGACATAAGCAGCCTCTGTGAGGACACGGGCTTTCAGGTGGAAACGGATTTTTCGGAAGGCATCCGGGAGACCGCCGAGTTCATCAGGCGCCACGGCAAGGCGTGAGGAGATAGAAGCATGGGAAAAAAGGTTATATCCGTAGTGGTACCCACTTACAACGAGGAGATGAACGTGCGGCCGCTTGCCGAGACGGTCATCAGGATCATCACTGAGGAGCTTCCCCAGTACGACTATGAGATGATCTTCATAGACAACCGGTCCAAGGACAATACCCGCGTGGAACTGCGCAAGCTCTGCGAGGAGAATCCCAGGATCAAGGCCATTTTCAATGCCAGGAACTTCGGCCAGATGCGGTCGCCGGTCCACGGCTTCAAGCAGGCGACCGGAGACTGCGTGGTGCGTCTCAACGCTGACTTCCAGGATCCGCCGGAGCTCATCCCCGAGCTGGTCCACAGGTGGGAGGCCGGCCACAAGATCGTCCTGGCCATCAAGAAGAAGACGGAAGAGGGTGCCATCATGGCCTTCGCCCGCCGTCAGTACTACAAGATTCTTCGGAAAATCACGGACATTGGCCATATCGAGAATTTCACCGGCTTCGGGCTCTACGACCAGGCCTTCGTGCACGTCGTTCGGCAGATCCATGACCCCATGCCCTATTTTCGCGGCATGGTGGCGGAATTCGGATTCGAGTATGATACCGTCCTCTATGAGCGGCCCAACCGCCGGGCCGGCAAGAGCTCGAACAACTTCTACAGGCTCTACGATGTGGCCATGGTAGGCATCACTTCTTATTCCAAGGTCATGATGCGGTTGGCCACCTTCGCGGGCTGTATCATCGGCTTCCTGAGCTTCGTCGCCGCTCTGGTCTACTTCATCCTGAAGCTGATCCATTGGGACTGGTTCCGGGCCGGCATCGCCCCTCTGGTCATCGGCGTCTTCTTCCTGGGAGGCGTGGAGCTCTTCTTCATCGGCCTTCTCGGAGAATACATTCTGTCCATCAACACCCGGGTCCTGGACAGGCCCCTGGTCGTGGAGGAGGAACGCCTCAACTTTGAGCCTGACGCCCTGAAGAAGGAAGAGGAGGAGGAAGGCATCACCGATGAGGAGCCGGTCGTCTCTTACGTGGACCCCCCGGAGAAGCCCCAAAAAGATTAAAGCAGTGAATAGCGACGCCGGGTCAGAGCTTTGACGAGCTCCTGGCCCGGCGTTGCCGCTTCAAGGGAAATGCATACATCTGCATGTGTTCAGCACAGCTGAATGATAGTCATTAGGCAAACAGATCATACCCACATTGAGCAAATGCTGGTCTGTCCGGTGAGCGGCCACGCCGTTTGACACCTAAGGAAAGGGCAGCAAGGGGACCGCCCCTGGTCAAGGGGGATTTGTCTGATTATTCAATTCGGAGGAGACAGCAATGGATACTTACAACGGTAATGTCCTCTATGGCAAAAAATGGACAGTATGCGGTGACAGCTTTACGGAAGGCGTGTCCGGCAACACCTTTACGGAAGGCCGCTTTGCCGGCTGCAATAAAGCCTATCCCTACTTTATTGCCGAGCGCAACAATATGGAGATCGTCAAATTCTTCAGGGGCGGCCGTTCGCTGGCCTTCCCGGAGGATGCCGGCTTCCATAACAGCCTCACCGAGCCCGGCGCTGACTGCTATTACCAGAATATTCCGGAGGACACGGATTACATCACGATTTATCTCGGTATCAACGATTCTCACCATGAGCACGGAAAAGGCGGCGACGGGGAGGACCCGACCGGTGTGATTCCGCTGGGGACCATCGACGACGAGACCACGGCTACATACTACGGGGCCTGGAATGTGGTGCTCAGGTGGCTGATCGTGAACAGACCCTTCGCCCATATCGGCATCATTGTATCGAACGGCTGTGACAGGCCTGCCTACAGGACGGCCCAGATCGAGGTGGCCACCAGGTTCGGCATTCCCTATATCGACCTTAACGGTGATCGGTTCACCCCGGTCATGATCCGGTCCCAGAATCCGGACATCTCCGAGGAGGTCAAGCAGATCGTAAAGCGCAAGCAGGCCGTGAATTACCCGTCCAACACGCATCCCAACGACATGGCTCATGAGTATGAGTCCTACTTTATTGAGAATTTCCTGAGGTCCATCTGATTATCATTATCGGTAGAAGTCCCGAATGACTGCCAGGGAAATGAATCCCGAAAGCCGAGTGTCTGACTGGACGTTTTATTGCCTTTGTGTGATGATAAGCCAAGGTCTTAAATCGGCAGGAAGATGGAAAGACTATCAAAATGAGCAAAAGGATAAATATATTGAAGCAATAGACCGACAATAATTGCCATATCATATAATAATCAGGCACATTCGCCTTTTTTGTTTGACAAATCTGTATATTTCTGACACAATATAGATGGATTGTTTGTGCGGAATGCATATTTTTACGGATGTAAGTTAAGGCATCAGGGGTCCTGAAAAAAGAACGCAGACAGTCCCCGGATGGCTGGTCAGATGCCGGCCGTCCATTTCTATATAGGTTTCTGCCCCGATGAGTATTGAACCAGGACAAGGCTGTCGGAAGTCTTCGGCCGGAAGGGATTCCTTTGCGCTGAGGTCACCTCTCTTCCTTTGCCTGTTCAGGACATTCATGGGGGTTATGAGTGTAACCATGCAAACAGATTCAATAAAGGAAAGGAATTATTGTATGTCAAAAGAACTCTCTAGAAAAGCTTTCCTGAAAGGCGTGGCCGCTTCGATTGCCGGCGTAGCCGCTGCCAGCATTCTTCCTTCCACTGTCAGGGCGGATGAGACACCCATCTATACCCCCGGTACATACTCCGCGGAAGCGGACGGTTTCGGAAAGGTCACTGTCACCATGACCTTCAGCGAGACGGAAATCACAGACATCAAGATTGATGCGGGCAATGAGACGGCTGATATCGGCGGAAAGGCTGCTCCGAAGCTGGCCGATGCCATCCTGAAGGCCCAGGATCCCATGGTGGACGGTATCAGCGGAGCGACACTGACCAGTAACGGCGTCCGCAGGGCAGCCGCTATGTGCGTAGCCCAGGCCAAGGGTGTGGACGTCGAGGCCATCCTCGGAGGCGGTGAGGGCTCGGAAGCCGCAGCGGACGACGGCGAGGACTGGATCGGTACAGCTCCCGAGATCGATGAGAAGGAGATTACCGAGACCCTCGAGACAGATCTTCTGATCGTCGGCGCGGGTAATGCCGGACTGGCTGCCGCTGTCTCTGCCTCCGACAACAAGCTGGATTTCATTATCGCCGAGAAGGGCGAGGCCTGCATGAAGACCCGTCACTGGTTCGGCGCTGTCAACTCCAAGTATACGGAGGCGGCCGGCGTCAAGGTCAACAAGCTGCGTCTTCTCAACGAGCTTTGCCGCTATTCCTCCGGCAAGGCCGATCCCAGAGTCATCAAAATGTGGATCGACGAGTCCTACAAGACTGTCAACCTCGTGGACAGGATCCTCACAGACTACGGTTATATCTGTGATTTCACTTCTGATATAGGTGCGGATCCCAGTGGGGAGGATGCGTACACCTACCTGGCTCCGGTCGAGCATTACTATCATGCCGGCCCGGACTGCTCCGAGGAAGTGGCTGCCATGGGCCGGAACGGCATCTTCGAGGACTACCTCAAGAAGGCCGGCCATGAAGTCCTCTTCAACCGTCAGCTGGTCCTCCTCGACAAGGACGGCGACAAGGTCGTCGGCGGCATCTTCAAGGACACCGTGAACGGCAACTATGTCCGCATCAAGGCCAAGAACGTCCTCCTGACCACCGGCGGATATGCGGCCAACTTCGAGATGCTGGCCAAGCGCGATCCGCTGACCTCCAGCATCGTATCCCTGTCCTACTACGGCGCGACCAACACAGGCGACGGCATCAAGGCCAGTGCCTGGGCAGGCGCAGCCCTGGATCCGGAACCGGCTTCCATGGTCTTCGACCGTGGTCTTGTCGCTCCCGGCGTGGATGCCGGCCCCTTCAAGGATGAGTTCGGCAACTGGAGCTACGCCGGCACAGGCGCCCAGTGGAACTGCACAACACAGCCTTTCCTGAAGGTCAACCGCTATGGAAAGCGCGTTTACAACGAGTCCACACCGTACAACGATGGTCCGTACAACGCAGCGAGCCAGCCCGGCAGAGTCCTTTGCCAGATCTTCGATAACAACTTCCCGGATGATGTTACCCGCTTCCATACCCTGGGCTGCTCCGCGCAGACCCGCAACCAGCTGCCTCGCTTCTGGGGCACTGACGGAACGGACGGCGAAGTCCAGGCCAAGGTCGATGCAGGCCTCATCCAGAAGGCCGACACCATCGAGGAGCTTGCCGACAAGCTCGGCTTCAAGGGAGATGACAAGAAGACATTCCTGGAGACTGTCAAGCATTACAATGAGATGGCAGAGAAGGGTGAGGATGATGAGTTCGGCAAGCCGGCTTACCGTCTGAGCACCATCAAGGACGCGCCCTTCTTCGGAAGCTGGTACGGCGCCTCCCTCCTGACCACCATAGACGGCATCCGCATCAACGAGAATGCCCAGGTCCTGGCAGCCGGAACCATGAAGCCCATCGAGGGCCTCTATGCAGCCGGCGACTGCTCCGGCAGCTTCTTCGCCAACAACTATCCGGAGCTCTTCCCTGGTGTCGCCCTTGGCCGTTCCATGACGGAAGCCCTCAAGGCGGTCAGCATGATCACCGGCGTGGCTGAGTGGAAATAAAAAAAGAGCGGACGCATGAGCGTCTGCCCTGTCATATGACTTTGATTGTCTTTTGCGGCGGCATGGCATCTGTCATGCCGCCTTTTTTCTGGAAATGAGCCCAAGCACTGAGCAGGGTCGCGCAGATCAATGAAGCGCTGACGGCTGCCTGCGTCGAAAAGACGATGAATCAGATATGCATGTATCGCAGCCGGATCGAGTGAGATAATCGCCTTCCTGGTATGCGAAAACAGAGGCCGGTCCAGACCCGGAGGATCGGTTCAGGCAGCTGACCGAAAATACGGGCTTTCAGCCGATCCCAAGCTCTGAGAGCTGTTTCTTTGCGTCCTCGTAGCCTGTGAAGTGGATCGTACCCAGCCCGAAGGCCTTAGCTGCCTCGATATTGCGCGGATTGTCGTCGATAAAGACCGCCTGCTGAGGATTGATCTGCCAGGTGCCGCAGAGATCCTGAAAAATGGCTCTCTCAGGCTTTATGTGGTGGACCTGGAAGGACCAGGTGGCCCCGTCCGTCCACTTAAGAAAACTAAAACAGCCATTCTCAAGCAGCAGCTCATAGTTCCGACGTGACCAGTTGGAGAGGATGTAGATCCTGTAGCCTTTTTCCTTAAGGCTTTTGACCCATTCCTCCGCGTAAGGCATGGGTTGGAGTGCTTTGTAGAGATCGTCCAGAATCAGGTGGATCTCCTTCTCGTGCCCGGGGAAGGCGTCGCAGAAGTTGTCTACGACTGCCTCGTAAGGCTTGAGGCCCCGGTCAAATTCGTCCCAGATATCTGTGGAGAAGACGTTCTTCTCAATGAAGGCCATGTCTTTGGGACTGATGCCTAGGGAGATCCCATAGGCCTGCCAGGGAAAGGCGACAAGAACGTCCCCGACGTCAAAAACGATGGTGTCTATCTTTTTCGGCCGTTTGCTCTGGAGGACACGGGCGACCATGATGACGGCATAGAGGAAGACAGGCACGATGAAGGTGCAGGCCAGGGAGGCCCGGAACAGGATCTGAGAAATCTCACTGTGCCCGAATGATGAAATAAAGGTAATGATATACATGGCCAGGAGGGCGGCGATGCCCGCAACGGCCAGGATCTGTCTGAATTTTTTCATGGGATCTCCTTTCCGATTGACTTTCATCATACCTTGTTTGTCACTGGTTGTCGAGGAAAAGATGCGGGAGAATGAACGTGAGGAGAGAGGGCCGGAGAGCAAGCTTCGTCCTTGTCAAGGCCGGTCCGCTGTGCTATAATTCGTGATTGAGTGTAAAACAGAAGACACGAAAGAGTATGTTCCGGCCGCATTGATCCGCGGGAGCACGCGGCGTAAGGCAAAGACATGGCCGGTCATATACTGCTAAATCAAGAAACATCAGGAGATGAATCATGGCAAACAATATGAATGAAAATGAAGCCGTTAATGACGGGCTCAAGGTTGACAAGCACTCCCTGCTCGGCCAGTGGCGCGCCAGGGCCTACGATCAGAAGGCCAACAAGGGCGACCTGCAGCGGTTCTGGGAGGAGTATTTCCTCGTCGAGAAGGGCATTTACGAACAGCTGCTTTCCAATCCGGATGAAGTGGTGACCGGTACGGTCGCTGAGCTGGCTGAGAAGTATGAAATCCCGGTCGAGACCATGGTCGGCTTCCTCGACGGCATCAACGACTCCCTGAAGGAGAAGAATCCCATTGAGACCATGACCGAGGATACAGTAGTGAACCTCGGCTTTGAGAAGGCCCTCCTCTATAAGAACATGGTGGACGCCAAGGCCGACTGGCTCTACGAGCTTCCCCAGTGGGATGCCATCTTCTCCAAGGACGAGCAGCACGACCTTTATATGGAGCAGAAGAAGTCCGGCACCATCATCAAGCCCAAGAAGGTCGGCCGGAACGATCCCTGCCCCTGCGGCTCCGGCAAGAAGTATAAGTACTGCCACGGCCGTGCCTGATTGAAGAGTGTCCTGTAGTGCTCCTGCGGGCGGCTTTGAGAAAGCCGGCTGCAGTGAGGAGTAATGCCGTCTCCGCCGGAAATGGGCGGTATGGACCTTGAACAGGATTTCGTGAACAGGAAAACGCCTTCACCTGAGGATGGGTGAAGGCGTTTCCTTATGGTCTGGATTCATAGATTGAGTTCTGCAAATGCAACCCTTGCCTGAATGAACGGATACTATAAGAGGCAAGTCATGCAGTGCGGTGTTCTGAAGTCCCCTCATAGAATCACGGAGGCGACAGTGAACTGTTGCATCAGAGCTTCTTCAGAGCGATTTCCCAACCGACCGCCTTTCCATCGTTCATATCCGTGTAAATCAGGCGGACGGGATCCGCCCCCTTGGGAAGATAGTACTTGACCGTGAAGGCGCGGGAATCTCCGACTTCGGCAGGTTCGAGAGTGGCCAGCGAGGGGTTGTCTTCCGCGACCATCTGGAGGACAAGCCCTGTCGAATCGACCAGAGTCAGGTTCAGCGTATCAATGAGGATAGCAGAGCTGACTGAATCATTGCTGTAGGAGAAGGAAAGAGCAAGACAGTCGATGCCGCTGGCTGTCTGCGTTTTTTCCGCGTTCGTGACAGCTATTTCGTAACGACCTTTTGCGCTGTCCACAGTGACCGGATCCGATGGATAGGGCATCATGGTCAGGTCCTTGGGCTCCTTGTAGACGCTGCCGGCGGTGTTCCCGGCGCCTTCGCCTGTCCCGCCTGAACCGTCGGAGACGGTCGGCTCGAAGTCTCCACGCAGGTAGTCGGGAAGCTCACTGTCAATTTCAGAGGGATCCTGAACGGCGGTATCGTCGCCCCCGCTGAAGAACTCCCTGAGGGCAGGATCGTCGAGATCCGGGTCTTCATCGTCATCCGGATCCGCAGATTCGTCCGACTCGGAGGACGTTTGCCCTTCTTTTGTCTCGTCGTCTTCCTCAGTATCAGCCGCATCCGTCACGGTCGGTTCCGTTGTGATGGCCTCCTCTGCGGCAGGGGCTTCTGTTGAAGCAGTGGTATCAACAGGAGCCTCCTCTGTTTTTCGGCCGCAGCCGCCCAGGATGAGGGCGGTGGCCAGGAGGGTGATGAGCAGTTTTGTTTTCATTTTTCCTTCCTTTCTTCTTGCGAATATTTGTATCAGTTACTATAATACATGGAGTGCACGGAGATACACATGCAGGTATGCCCGCGTTCTGAATTTGAATGTATAGTCCGATATGTGCAGTATAGCATACCAGGGAATAAAGTGAAAGCAGGTTCAAAGGGGAGCCCGGAAAGTTTAGAAAAAAATAAAAAAATTCTTGACGCCGCGCAAGGGTCATGGTATCTTAATATAGTTGAAAAACAAGCAGAGTATCCGCTCTCACCCCGGCACAGCGTGACCGGGCGTTCATAACGATAAAGACCGGCGTCTTTTTGTTGTGTGAGCGGGCATGCTATGTCCGTTCTTTTTTATGGTCTGCGGCCGGGCCGCTGCCATTTGGGAGCAGAGTACTCCTTGTGAACATCGTCACTTTTTCATAAGGGAGGGTAGTGAGATTAG
>CACXEL010000334.1 GCA_902766655.1 uncultured Lachnospiraceae bacterium
CTTCGTCCTGGCCCTGGCCATCTTCATGGGCGGCTTCATCGTCATGAAGACCGGCCTTCTGGACAGAGACCGTTCAGGAAATGACACCCAGACCCAGGTCCTCCCCGCAGACGTGACCCAGGCGCCTTCCGCCGAACCATCTGTTCCGGCGGAGCCTACCGCAACACCGACACCGGAGATCACGGCCACACCGATCCCGACCATCACACCCACCCCGGTACCCGCCAGCACGGCTGTCCCGACGCCCACGCCGACTCCGACACCTACCCCCACACCTACGCCTTCTCCGGAGCCGACGCCTACGCCCGAACCGACGCCCACACCCACGCCGAGCCCTGAGCCTACGCCTACGCCCGAGCCGACGCCTTCGCCTGAACCGACAGCGACTCCGTTGCCGGATCAGCCGCTGCCCACCGACGGTACCTACCTGGTCCCCGACAGTGACAGCCGGATCATGGATTCCTCCGAGCTGGACGGTCTGGATGCCTATACGATCCGTCTCATCGCCAACGAGATCTACGCCCGACACGGCTACACCTTCCGGAATGAAGAGTACCTGAACTACTTCAGTCAGAAGAGCTGGTACCAGCCCACCATCTCCGCTGATGATTTCAGTGACGATATGCTCAATTCCGTGGAGCAGGCCAACGTCACCATGATCTACAACTACGAGATCGAGCACGGCTACCGCTGACAAGCGCAAACGGGCGGGCAGTTCAATATGGCATTCGCCTGCACCGCACGTTCATACACAAAGCCCCGGCACACTCCTGTGCCGGGGCTTTTTTGCCGTACATATTGGCGTTTGTACTTATTTTACCAATCCATGGCTTCGACGGCAGCCTTCTCGAAGGGGATGCCGGCCCTGTAACGGGCTGTAAAGGTCTCAAAGCCTTCGATATCCTCCGCGGTCGGGGTGATGGTGGAGCCGGCCATGTCCGCAAATATCCGCTTTTCGAGATAGTCGCCGAGGGATTCATTTTCCTTCTTGTCCAGCATGTAGGCTGCCAGCAGGGCCATGCCCCAGGGGCCGCCCTCGGAAGCGGTATCCATGACGGTGACCGGTGCGCCGACAGCCGCAGCCAGGTAGCGCTGGCCAACGCCCTTGGTCTTGAAGAAGCCGCCGTGACCCATGATCCGGTCGACTTTGACACCCTCCTCTTTGAGCAGGATGTCCATGCCAAGCTTGACGGCGCCGAGGGAGGTGTAGAGGTTGACCTTCATGAAATTGGCCAGGGTAAAGCGGCTGTTGGGGGTCCTGCCGAAGATCGGACGGCCTTCGTTGAGGTGAGTGATACCCTCTCCGGAATAGTAGCCGTAAGCCAGAAGACCGCCGCAGTCCGGGTCACCCTTCAGGGAGTTAGTGTAGAGCTTACCGTAAAGCTCACCCATATCCGCCTCATAACCCATGAGCTCGGTGAATTCCTTGAAAATGTTGACCCATGCGTTGAGGTCGCTGGTGCCGTTGTTGGCGTGCGACATGGCGACCGGATAGCCGTCGGGTGTGGTGACCATGTCGATCTCGCGGTAGAGCTTTGAGAGCTTGTCCTCGAGGACGATCATGGCGAAGGTGGATGTGCCGGCGGAAACGTTGCCGGTCCTGGGCGCAACGGAGTTGGTGGCCACCATGCCGGTGCCCGCGTCGCCTTCGGAGGGCGCGAAGGGAATGCCTGCCTCCAGATTGCCGCTCTCATCCAGGAGCTTTGCGCCCTCTTCTGTCAGCACGCCCGCGCTTTCACCCGCCACAAGGACCTTGGGAAGGATGTCGCGGAGCTTCCAGGGCAGGTTCCTGCCGGCGATCAGGGCGTCGAACTTGTCGACCATCTCCTGGTCATAGTCCAGCTTCTTTGAGTCGATCGGGAAAATGCCGGCCGCGTCGCCGATACCGGTGATCTTCTCCCCGGTCAGCTCCCAGTGAATGAAGGAGTCCAGAGTGGTCGCGAAGTCGATGTCCGCCACATGGGGCTCGCCGTTCAGAATGCACTGATAGATATGGGAGATCGTCCACCTGAGGGGGATGTTGAACTGGAAGAGCTCCGTCAGCTCGTCCGCTGCCTGCTGGGTGTTGGAATTGCGCCAGGTGCGGAAGGGTACCAGGAGGGTACCGGCCTTGTCGAAGGCCAGATAGCCGTGCATCATGGCGCTGATGCCGATGGCGCCGACCCGGGTGAGGGTCAGGCCGTAACGAGCCGCCACGCTCTCCCGGAGGGAGCTGTAGCAGCTGCGGAGCCCAGCATGAATCTCCTCGAGAGAGTAGGTCCAAAGGCCATCCACCAGAGAATTCTCCCAGTCGTGGAAGCCCACGGCCAGGACGTTGCCCTGAAGGTCTGTCAGCACTGCCTTGATTCTTGTAGAGCCGAACTCGATACCGAGGGCTGTTTTGTTTTCCTTGATCGCATTCATTGCATTCATAGCTAATCCTTTCCGTCCCAAAAAACGACTTGGTCGCCGCCAGCCGAATCAGCGGTCATACACTATCCTTATTATACACTGCCTGAGAGAGATATGCACGAAAAGCCTTGAAATTTTTTATAATTCTAAAATATTTTATATTAACATAGATATATATTTCCATGTGTCCACCGGATGACAGGCATCTTTACACATCCTACGCCTGCCGGACATCTATATTTCTCCCGGCTTTTACTTGCCTTTATCCCCCGCTCTGGTAGAATAAAAAGTGCACAGCAGCTTTAAGCCATCCGAAGAAACAGGCTTATTGCAGGAACGGAGGAATCCTCATGGCGTATAACTGGAAAAAAACGGCAGGCGGAATCAACTATATTCTCGGGGAACGCGTGGTCCGGGTGGAGACCACACCGGAGCTGGTGGAAGCCCTGCGGGCCGCCGGCCATCCTGCCCTTGACCTGGCCGAGGAGCTGAGGGCCCTTTATGCCGCACAGTTCGGCCGTCCGCTGGATATCACAGCCGCTTCTCTTGCCTGCGAGATCGATCTTCACGCCAGGCTGAATGTCTTTTTCAGGAGGGGGCTGAAGCGCTCCGGGAGACTTCCCGGAAAGCCGCTTGCGGGTTTTCTGGGAAAAATGATGGCCCACACCGACGTCATCGACTGCGGCGAGCGGGCGATCGACAACAACCGGTTCGTCTTCGACATGCTCGCCTTCCTTTACGGAGGACGTTGATCCGACTGCATGCTGTTTCGCATTTATGCAGTTATTATTCATCATTATCTTTTTTTATGCACTTGTGCGCGGACATTTTGCATAAATGTTGATTTCAAGGCGGTGCTCCGGGCACCGCTTTTCTGCATTTTCTCCTTCCCTGCTGCCAGCGTCTGCACAATTCCGCCAGTTTATGGGCCTTCCGGACAGACTTTGTAGTCAAAAACGCCGTTTTCACCGTCTGCGGGCACTTTTTTCTTTTCATTTTCCCGGATTTGATGCAAAATATAGGGTTGAAAAAGAGAAAGATCACGCACAGCGTTCTTCTCCGGCCCGCAGGCAGCCGCCGCAGCCTTGTGTAAGCTGAGGCGCAGGCCGCCACCGGGAAAGCAAGAGGTTTGAAGACTTCCATCTTCGCGCACTTTATCAGGAGGAACTACATGCCACAGAGAACAGACATCCATAAGGTTCTGATCATCGGCTCCGGTCCGATCATCATCGGTCAGGCCTGCGAATTCGACTACTCTGGCACCCAGGCCTGCAAGGCCCTCAGGAGCCTCGGCTACGAAATCGTTCTCGTCAACTCAAACCCCGCCACCATCATGACCGATCCGGAGATGGCCGACGTCACCTACATTGAACCCCTCAACGTCTCCAGAATCGAGCAGATCATCGCCAAAGAGCGCCCCGACGCCCTGCTGCCCAATCTGGGCGGCCAGTCCGGCCTCAACCTGGCTGCGGAGCTGTATAAAGAAGGCATCCTGGATAAATACAACGTCAAGGTCATCGGCGTTCAGGTGGACGCCATCGAGCGTGGCGAGGACCGCGAGGCATTCAAGGAGCTGATGGCCGACCTGGGCATCGAGATGGCGCGCAGCAAG
>CACXEL010000335.1 GCA_902766655.1 uncultured Lachnospiraceae bacterium
AGCACTGGGTGATGAGCTCCTTCATCTGGTCCAGGGTGTTCTGGCGGCCGTCCGTCATGTGCATGGTGATGTAGGGAATCTCGGCCCAGACCACGATGCCGTTCTCGTCGCAGAGGTCGTAGAACTCCTGGGCGTGCTGGTAGTGGGCCAGGCGCAGGGTATTGGCGCCCAGCTCGCGGATGATGGCCATGTCGGCGGCGTGGTCCTCGTAGGAGAGGGCATTTCCCTTGCCCTTCAGGTCCTGGTGGCGGCTCACGCCCCGGAGCGGGTAGCTGCGGCCGTTCAGGAAGAAGCCCTTCTCCGGGTCGCAGCGGAACTCGCGGCAGCCGAAACGGGTGGAGACCGCGTCGCCGGAGGCGAGCTTCGCTTCGGCCGTGTAGAGATACGGGTCGTCGACGCCGTCCCAGAGGCGGACGTTTTCGATCAGGAACTCCGCGCAGCGCTCGACGCGCTTCGTCTCGCCGTTCACGGTGATATCCACGTACGAAGCGTTGTGCCAGGTCTCGACGGTGACCTTGGCAGTCTTCGCCGCAAGGTCCACGACGGGCGTGACCTTGATGCCCGGCGTGCCGTCCTTCAGGAGCTCAAAATGCTCCGCGGGAACGGCAATCAGATTGACCGCCCGATAGAGGCCGCCGTAGAAGGTGAAGTCGGCCTTCTGGGGGTATACACTTGTATTATCTTCGTTATTGACGGAAATGGCAACCACGTTCCGGTCCTTCAGGTGATCGGTCAGCTCGATGCGGAAGGTCGAGTAGCCGCCTTCGTGGTGGGTCAGGTGCCCGCCGTTCAGGTAGACGTCGGCGGTCATGGCGGCGCCGTTTATTTCAAGGAAAAGCTTTTCGCCGGCGGTCTCGGAGGCGGTCAGCTCGCGGACGTACCATGAGGTGCCGCGGTGGTAGTCATTTCCGCCGTCCTGGCCGTCGACGGCGTTCCAGGTGTGGGGGAGGCAGACGGCCTCGCCCGGGGCGGCCATGGCCTGGTCAACGGGGAGAGCTTCCTTGATGAACTTCCAGCCTTCTGTCAGTGTCGTTATTTTTCGCATAGTTGTAATCTCCTTTTTGAGAAAGAGGGACGGTCCTTTTTTTGCAAAATCGAAGATTTTGATAAAAAAGGACCGTCCCTCTTTCTCAAAAAACGTTCCTCTTTCTCAAAATCCCGACTGTCTTACGCCTTTGCCGGATCTCCCTTGTGGAGTTCCTCATTGATCAGCGCAGCCTTGGCAGCGGCCTTCCTGTCCGCGATCCGATACTGGACCCTGGCCATCTCAGCCTTGTCCAGGTTGCAGAACCGCATGGCGACGAGGGTGCAGATCCAGCCCAGGATGGCCAGGCCGAAGCGGAGGAACATGGTCATCCAGAAGACGCCGGCGGTGTCCGGGTCGCCCGGCTGCGGCATGGTGGCGGTGTAGCCGATCAGGGCCACGCAGGAGGTGGCGATGGCAGCGGAGAAGGAGGAGACGATCTTGTCGATCAGGCTGTAGGTGCCGGAGACGACGGCCGGGATGTATTTCCCGCTGCGGTCCAGCTCGAAGTCGATGATGTCGGCCATGAAGGCGGTGTTGGCGGTGGTGACGCACATGGCGAAGCCGTTGCAGATGAAGGTCAGAGCGACGTAGGCAATCATGGTCGCACCCATGGAGGCGATGGACTGGGTTCCCACGGTCATCCTGGTCACGATGAAAAATGCGATCATGACAAGGTTGGCGAAGATGCAGTTCCTGGTCCAGGTGACAATGGACTCTTTGTTGCCGTGCCTGCCGGCGTAGCGGGCGCCGTAGATGGCGAAGAGGATGGAGGGGAACATGCCGATCATGCTGAGGGTGGTGGCCAGGCCCATGTTGCCGATCAGGATGCCGCTCAGCATGGTGCCGACGATGGAGGCGGAGGAAGCCTGCTGGGCGATCTTGTCGGAGGCCGCGGAAATGATGTAGCTCTGCAGCGGCTTGTTGTTCTTCAGAACATTGATCATGTCCGCTGTCTTGAGGCGCTCGGTCTTGCCGATGCCCTCGAAGTTCTCAGGCTTGTCGTAGGCGGAGATACCGATGCTGACCAGGACGACACCCACGAAGGAAATGCCGACACACAGCCAG
>CACXEL010000336.1 GCA_902766655.1 uncultured Lachnospiraceae bacterium
TCCACCTTGCCGATGCCGATCCGGCCCACATACTCGTTGTAGTCGATGGTGGAAATGAGGACCTGGGTCCCCTTCTCCGGATCCCCCTCGGGAGCCGGAATGTACTCAAGAATTGTATCGAAAAGCGGCTGCAGGTCCGTCCCCTCCACATAGGGATCGGCTGTGCAGGTGCCTTCCCTGGCGGAAGCGTAGAGGAAGGGGCACTCCAGCTGTTCGTCGGAGGCGTTCAGGTCCATAAGGAGCTCCAGCACCTCGTCCACAACTTCTTCAGGCCTGGCCTCGGGGCGGTCGATCTTGTTGACGCAGACGATGACCGGCAGGTCCAGATCCAGAGCCTTCTTCAGCACGAATTTGGTCTGCGGCATGGTGCCCTCAAAGGCATCCACCAGCAGGATGACGCCGTTGACCATCTTGAGAACACGCTCGACCTCGCCGCCGAAGTCTGCGTGGCCGGGTGTGTCAACGATGTTGATCTTCACGCCCTTGTAGTTAATGGCTGTATTTTTGGAAAGGATGGTGATGCCTCTCTCCCGCTCTATGGCGCCGGAGTCCATGACGCGCTCCCGCACCTCCTGGTTGTCGCGGAAAACGCCGCTCTGGCGCAGCATGCCGTCCACCAGCGTAGTCTTGCCATGGTCGACGTGGGCGATAATGGCTACATTTCGAACATCCTCTCTCTTCATCAAACTCATACGATCCTCCGGGCCTCAGGCGGCCGTCTTATAAAGCAAATTCATTGATATTCTCACACAATCGCAGAGTATAACACGTTTTTACCGGGATGTAAATTTGCTTTTTGGAAAAAAAACAGACCGGACTGGGCCGGTCTGTTTATACACAGCTTATGAATTCCCCGGTGCGTTCTCAGGGTAGAAATCGTAATACTCCTTACCGTTCTCAAGATTGTAGCCGTAGGCCTCGGCCAGCTCGCTGACCGTGACCAGCTTGTAGCCCATGTCCTGAAGCATGGGAACAATCTCCTTGGTGGCCTCCGCCGTTGCCTGGAAAAGGTCATGCATGAGGATGATGGAGCCGTCCTTGACCTGGTTCCGGACCTCCTCAACGGTATTGGCCGCGTCACGGGTCTTCCAGTCCAGGGTGTCGACGTCCCAGAGGATCATGGGCTTGCCCACATTGTTCGCAACCGTATCGTTGACGCCGCCGCCTGTCGGACGCATGGTGACGGGCCTGAAACCGCAGAGCCTCTCGAGCAGGTCGTCGTTCTTCTTCATGGTCGTCCGGATCTCCTCGGCGCTGGCGCCCTTGAGCGTCAGGTGTTCGTAGGTATGGGAGCCGATTTCCATACCATCCTCGACGGCCCTTAAGAGCTCGGCAGTGTAATAATCGGCCTGAATGCCGACCACGAAGAAGGTGGCCTTGGCATTGTACTTCTCCAGGACCTCCAGGATGGTGTCCGTATTCTGGGACGGCCCGTCGTCGTAGGTCAGGGCGACCAGTTTGGGCACCGCATCCGGATCCGGAATTCCGGCCTGGTCAAAATAAGTGTCCTTGCCCACCTCCGTGGCGATCCAGCCGGTGGGCAGGTAACCGTCATCCCCGAAATAGAAACGAAAGCCGCCGATGGTCTTCCAGCCATTCACATACTTGGTTCCATCGGAGTTCTGGTACCACCAGCCCTTGTCGTCCACATTCCAGCCTTCGTTCCCGGCAAATTCCAGAGGCACGGTCTCGCGGATCGCAGTGTCGGTCTCAGTCTCCACCGGCTCCTGCTCTTCTTCCACGGTCTCCTCGGTCCTCCCGGCAGAAATGCCCTTCACAAGTCTGCCAATCCCCTTCACTGCCAAAACGACGATCAATATGAACGCGGCAACCGCCAGCACCGCTGCTGCCACCCTTGTTATGAGCAGCATCTTCTTGCGGCGTCTCCGCCTCTCCAGCAACTGTTTCCTTGTCATAGTCTCCCCCTCCTGCCCGTCTGACTCAGGCAGGTCTCAGGTAATTACTATAACCTCTAAATTTAGATTATGCAAGATGCGGATGGAAATAAAAACCGCCGCCGGGAATCTTATCTCCACAATTCATGTGGCATTGAATAAGTATATTTCATTTAGTATTACCGCATGTTATACTTGTTTTTTACTTATGACCGGACATTGCGTAGATATACGGAGCCCGGGGCACAGCAAGCCGTATTGAGAGCAATCGATCGGGTGCAGAGGCCGGCGCGGTAAAAAAGGCCCGAAGGAAAGCCCGGTAAGCAAAGTCCCTCTGCCGCGGACACGACCCGGCTGCATGCCATGTATTCATTTACCTTTGAAAGACACTTAGAAATGCCTGATAATTAGTGTTCATCTCATCGTTCTTCTTGATGGCGAACACGATCCTCTTAAAGAACCGACCATACCCTTTTCCGACCAGGAGCTGACGGAAGGTCTCCGCGACCAGCTGCGGCGGGTTGTTGAAGGCCCCACAGCCGAAGGCGCCGAGAATGAGCACGTCCACGTCATTCGCAGCGGCCACCTCCAGAATATTTCTGATCCGGTCATGAAATACCTGCTGCAGTCTCTCCTCCGTGACCGGATGTTTCTTATTCACATCGTAATAGGGCGCCGCGCAGGTAATCACGTCCACGCGGAACCACTCACCCAGGTTCACCGGAATATCTTCGTCCGATTTATATACTGTGACACCGGGGGAGTAGATGACCGCATGCGTTCCCATGTCTCCGGTATTCACCGAGTTCCACTTATAGTAGTTCTTCATGAGGTACGGCAAAGTCAGCGCGGCATACAGGTTGCTGCTTCTGCACAGGCACTCCTCCTGAGCCCGCGCACCTTCCTTGACACCGCCGCCCGGCGTGTAGGCATTGGCAAAATTGAGGACAGCGACCTTGTCATCACCGCGCGCAAAGGCGGACGCCGAATGGAAGGTCGTATCCTCCGTGACGGAAATGACAGGCTCCTGGCTTTTCTCTGAAGGGGCAATGGCTGCAAAGCTACCGAGATAAAGCCTGGTACCTGCCTGCATTTCAAGGGTCGCACGGAATAACTCCTGATTGTCGTGCACCTGTCTCTGTGTATCCTTAAAGGCTTCTATCAATGCGATTCTGCCTGCCATTTCTTTCCTCCCCTGTCCGAGACGGGACTTGTCTGCATTTTTAAACATTATATCGTGGATTTTAGTTTTTGTCATTCTCCGTCCTCAGGGCATGGGTGAAGCGCCTCGCCCCGCATACCGATCCTATCCCGTGAGAGGGCAGGCACCTACCAGGGCCTTCTCCTGCTGCAGATAAAAAAGGAGGTCACCGGCTCACTGCCGATGACCTCCCGGTTCGTACATTATGATATTGTGTCAATGCTTTCACGGGGAAATGAACACCCTGAAATCTTCCTCATCAATCGGTTCTTGAAAACGGCCTTTTTCCTCATCAATCCGTTCTTAACGGCATTTTCAATTTTCCCACCAATTCGTTCTTAGTGGCGGTTTCAATTTTCCTCATATCCGTTCTTAGTCAGATTATTGATTTTCCTCATCAATCCGTTCTTAGTGGCGATTTCATTTTTCCTCATATCCGTTCTTAGTCGTCCCACTTGTGAGAGGAAAATTGGATGATCAGATATTATTGTATTATAAAGCCCAACAAAAGGAACAACCCTCAGATTTTCAAATTCTGGGGGCTGTTCTTTTCTGTAACAATTTACTTACGGGATTACTCCGTTCATTCCATTGATATTGCAGGGTCCACCCTAATCAGTGCAATCCTCTTTATTTTCGGTTGTCGTCTCCTCTATTTTTGCATTGTCCTTTTCCTTCTTATTCAATAATTCCGGGACGTCATCCGGATCAAGTTTGTATATAATCGTCTTCGGATCCCGGAAACCAAGTGCCCCTGCGACCAGTACTACGATCGCCAATAAAAACGGCATAACCAAGTTTATGATTTCAGCTGTACGATTCCAATCCATGTTCTACTCCTCCGTTTCTGATGTTTTTCTGATCTTATACCAATAATCTATCTTTTCCCCAAACACATCCTCTTCAGCCGTCAGATGTGGATTCCAACTATTTGCAGGCCTCCGTTCAGGTAAAAAGAGCTTTTTTATCATCTCTTGGCCGCATTTTATCTCTTCCACAGGATCAATCCAAGGTTAAGCGCAGAAATTATACAAATGAACTGCTGAAATGTCAGAGCAATGATCAGTACAGGCTCA
>CACXEL010000337.1 GCA_902766655.1 uncultured Lachnospiraceae bacterium
AAAGTTCCTCCGGGAGATGATTGCCTCCCTCACCGCACAGACCTACCCCAACTGGGAGCTCTGCATCGCGGATGCCTCCGGGGAAGATGGCAGCGTCCGGGACATAGTCCTGGCCGAATCGGCCAAAGACGGGCGGATCCGCTACAGGGCCCTTGAGAAAAATGAAGGCATTTCCTCCAACACGAACGCAGCCATCGCCATGGCCCGCGGAGATTATATAGGCTTGCTGGACCACGACGACTGCCTGGCCCCCCAGGCCCTCTACCGGGTAGCGGAAGCTGTCAGGCAGCAGGGCGCGGACATGGTCTACACCGATGAGGATAAGTTCTCGGAGGACAGGAAGGAGCATTTCCAGCCCCACTTCAAGCCGGACTTCAACCTGGACCTGCTGCGGTCCAACAACTATATCACCCACTTCCTGGTGGTCAGGCGGACTCTGGCGGAGGAGGCAGGCCTCTTCAAGGAGGAGATGAACGGGGCCCAGGATCATGATTTCATTTTCCGGGTCAGCGAGCGGGCTGAGAAAATCGTTCACATCCCGGAGGTCCTCTACCACTGGCGGACCCATGCGGCTTCCACGGCGGACAACCCCATGAGCAAGCAGTACGCCTACGAGGCGGGAAAACGGGCGATCGAGGAACATCTGTCACGGACCGGCACCCTGGGAGAGGTGTCGCTGCTCAAGGATTTCGGTTTCTTCCGTGTGAAGTATCCTGTTCAGGGGGAGCCGCTGGTCTCGGTGATCATTCCCAACAAGGATGAGAAGGAAGCGCTTGAATCCTGTATCCAGTCAGTTCTGGCAGCCGATTACAAGAACGTCGAGATCCTCATCGTCGAGAACAATTCGGAGAAGCAGGAGACCTTCGACTACTACAGGTCCCTGGCCGGGAACCCGAAGATCCGTCTCCTCAGGTGGAAGGAGAGCTTCAACTACTCAGCCATCAACAACTACGGCGTCCGGAAGGCCAGGGGCGAGTACCTGCTCTTCCTGAACAACGACGTCCGGGGGACGATCTCGACGGACTGGCTGGGAGAGATGCTGGGCGTCTGCCAGAGAGCGGACGTGGGCTGCGTCGGAGCCAGACTGTATTACCCGAACAACACGATCCAGCACGCCGGCATTGTGATCGGCATCGGCGGCGTAGCCGGCGCGGTCTTCGTGGATATGCCGAGGAGCAGGACCGGCTATATGCACAAGGCGGCTATCCTGCAGGACCTCTCGGCAGTGACCGCGGCCTGCATGATGATGAAGAAGTCCGTATTCGAGGAGGTCGGCGGCTTCGAGGAGAAGCTGGCCGTGGCCTTCAACGATGTGGATCTCTGCCTGAAGTGCGTTGAGAAGGGTTGGAGGGTCGTCTACGATCCCTACGCGGAGCTCTACCACGACGAGTCCCGCACAAGAGGCGCCGAGGATACGCCCGAGAAGGCGCGGCGCTTCCAGGGTGAGATCGAATATATGCGGACCCGCTGGATCAGGTATCTCAGGGAAGGGGATCCCAACTACAATCCCAACCTCTCCCTGACAAAATGGAATTACTCTCTGAAGCCGTAACCGACTTACCCGGCGCCCTGTGCGCCGCCAGAAAATCAGGAAGGCCAGGGCATGCCTGCGGGCCTGCCGGGGCGGAGGATGACTGACATCCTTCGCAGGAAATGAAGACCCATGAACAAAGTGACGCCAAAGGTCTCCGTTGTGATCCCCAACTACAACGGAGGCGAATACAACAGAAAATGCCTCTTGTCCCTGAGGAACCAGACGCTGTCCCCTGACCGTATTATCGTGGTGGACAACGGCTCCACAGACGGAAGCGCCGAGGAGATCGAGGCGGACTTCCCGGAGGTCACCCTCTTCAGGTTCCCGGAGAACACCGGCTTCACCGGTGCGGTCAATAAGGGCATCGCCATGTCGGACGGGATGGACTACGTCATCCTCCTCAACAATGACACCGAGGCCGAACCCGATTTCGTGCGGGCCCTGACGGAGGCGATCGGGAGGCGGGACGACATTTTCTCCTGCCAGGCCAAGATGCTGAAGATGGACGACCCCTCGGTCATGGACGACGCCGGAGACCTCTACTGCTCCCTGGGCTGGGCTTTCGCAAGGGGCAAGGGGATGCCGGAGACCGGATTCCGGAAGCCGGCGGCCATCTTTTCCTCCTGTGCGGGGGCGGCCATCTACAGCATGAAGATCCTGGAGGAGATCGGGACCTTCGACGACAATCACTTCGCCTACCTCGAGGATACGGATATCGGGTGGCGGGCCAGGATTCGCGGTTACCGGAATGTTTTCATTCCCGCTGCCAGGGTGCGGCATGTGGGCAGCGCCTCGAGCGGCTCCATCTACAACCTTTTCAAGGTGAAGAACACCTCTCGGAACAGCATTTATCTCATCTATAAGAACATGCCGACGCCTCAGATCCTTCTGAACCTGCCCCTCTTCCTGGCAGGCTTCAGCGTCAAGGCGGTCTTCTTCACCCTCAAGGGCTTCGGAGGTGAGTACATCCGGGGAATCGGGCAGGGCTTTGCCCTCTGCCGGAAGGGCCGCGAGGAGGGCCGGCGGGTCCGATACAATCCCCGGAACAGGCGGAACTATATCCGCATACAGCTGGAGCTTTGGGCCAACGTGGCGAGAAGGTTCCTGAAAAGGTGACCGGGGAAAGGACCCGAATCCGCCCGGATGAGGAGGACGGACGCTTCACGGGAAGGTGAGCGGGATTCATTTCTCATCAATGGATTTATTTTTATTTTTGCCTTGAACATTTCTGACTGGTATAGTATAACTGTAGCTATTCGCAGATGACCGGCTGCCCTCGGGGCGGCGGAAATGCCTGGAGGAGAAGCAGTGATCGAAGAAAATCAGAGAATTTATAACCGGCTCCTGGCCGGGGTGGATGGCCTGATTGTCGTCTTCTGCTTTATCGGCGCCTGGTTCCTGCGATACAGGAGCGGGCTTTTTAAGAGCAGCATCGAGGTGGTGCCCTTCCGGAGCTACCTGGAATCGCTGATCTTCATCGTGCCCCTCTTCCTGATCCTCTATTCCTTCTGCAATCTCTACTCGGCCAACCGCGTCAGGGGCCGGCGGCTGGAGATGGGCTCGGTGCTGGAGGCCAATATCATCGGTCTCCTCATCATTCTGTCGGCCCTCCAGCTCCTCCACCAGGACAACTGGTCCCGGGCCATGATCTTCATGTTCAGCGCCATGAACCTGGCGGTCGATATCGGCGCCCGCATGGGTATCTGGGTCATGGTGAGACGCATGAGGAAGAGCGGCAGGAACCAGCGTGCCGTTCTTCTGGTCGGCTACAGCCGTGCCGCGGAGGAGTACATAGACCGGGTCACGATGAATCCCCAGTGGGGCTACGTCATCCGGGGCATCCTGGACGACCGTGTGGAGGCCGGTACGGTCTATAAGGGCGTCAAGGTCCTGGGCCAGATCGACAATCTTATGATCATTCTGCCGGAGAACCACCTGGATGAGATCGCCATCACCCTTGGCCTGAAGGAGTACCACAGGCTGGAGGAGATCGTGGCTCTCTGCGAGAAGTCCGGCGTCCATACCAAGTTCATACCGGACTACAACAACATCATTCCGACCAAGCCCTACACGGAGGACGTTCTGGGCCTGCCGGTCATCAACATCCGGCATGTGCCCCTCAACTCCCCCTTCTGGTCCGCTGTCAAGAGGATCATGGACGTGGCGGGGAGCATTGTCTGCATTATCCTGCTGTCGCCGGTCATGCTGATCTTCGCGGTCACTGTCAAGGTGACGAGCCCGGGTCCGGTCATTTTTGCCCAGGAGCGGGTGGGCCTCCACAACCGGCCCTTCAAGATGTATAAGTTCCGCTCTATGGTGGTCCAGGATGACAAGAGGGAGAAGAAGGCCTGGACCGTCCGCGACGATCCGAGAGTGACGCCGGTGGGGCGTTTCATGCGGAAGACCAGCATCGACGAGCTTCCCCAGCTCTTTAACGTGCTGAAGGGAGAAATGTCCCTGGTCGGCCCCCGGCCGGCGAGGCCTTACTTCGTGGAGAAATTCCAGCAGGAGATCCCCCGCTACATGGTCAAGCACCAGGTCCGCCCGGGCATGACCGGCTGGGCCCAGGTCAACGGCTACCGGGGGGATACGTCCATCCGCAAGCGGATCGACTGCGACCTCTACTATATCGAGAACTGGACTGTAGGACTGGATATCAAGATCCTGATCCTTACGGTCTTCAAAGGCTTTATCAATAAGAATGCTTATTAAGCTGCAAAGGAGCACATATGTCATACAAGGTGACATAAAAAAAAGCCAGACACAGGCTCAGGAACCGGATCCTTTTCATTCTGGAGATCCTGATCCTCTTCGTGCTGGCGGCAGGTGTTTACATTTATGCCCAGTTCAACGGTGTCATCCGGAACATGGGCAGTGAATTGGCGGGCGAGGAGGAGCCGCTCAATGTGGATGACGTTTTCATCAACGAGGCCCTGACATCGGACGAACGGCTCAGCGGCTATACCAATATTGCCCTGGTCGGCATCGATACCCGCGACGTCACGTCGGTGGATTACGCCAACTCCGACACCATGATCATCGCCAGTATCAACAACGATACCCAGGAGGTCAGGATGGTGTCCATTTACCGCGACACCTATCTGAACGTCAATCCCCTGGACCCCACCTACGACAAGGCCAACTCAGCCTACTGCAGGGGCAGCGCTGCCCAGATGCTGTCCATGATCAACGCGAATCTTGACCTGGACATCACCGAGTACGTGGTCGTGGACTTCAGGGCCCTGGCCCGGATGGTGGATGCCCTGGGCGGACTCACGGTCTACATGACCCAGCAGGAAGCCCTCATGGTCAACGATTACTGCGTCGAGACCAGCGAGGTGACCGGCATGGAATATATTCCGCTGGACGTACCGCTTCCGGAGGTCCAGAACATCGAGCCCAAAGACTATGAGCTGAACGGCGTGCAGGCTGTCGCCTACTGCCGGATCCGCAAGACGGACGGTCTCGATTTCAAGCGCACGCAGCGCCAGAGACTGATCATCAAGAAGGTCATCGAGAAAGCCAAGAAAAAGGGCCTTGGCGCTGTCCAGGCAATCATCACGGACGTTCTGCCGCTCTGCAAGACGTCTCTGTCCAGCTCCCAGATCCTGAAAATGGCTTCCCAGATGTTCAACTATGAACTGACCGAGACCTCCGGCTTCCCGATCTGCCATATCGAGGACTGGGTCGGGAACCTGGATTGTGTCATCCCCGTCACACTGCAGGCCAACGTCAGTGAGCTGCATGCTTTCCTCTTTGACGACCAGGATTACCAGGTCACCGATGAGGTCCGTGCCTACAGCCAGCATATCATCGACATGACCGGCTACGACGAGAGCTGGATCGTACGGGCATCCCAGGCCAGCGTTGTCGCCCATGACGGCGGAGAGTCCGATACCATCAACTGATCTGTGGCAGGGGCAGAGGGTTCATACAGCTTTTTGACGGCAGGCGGTATTCATTTTCCGATGAAGGGCGGAAAATGAAATCATTCCCCGGCCGGAAAGGGGAGGAAGAAGTACTATGAAGCATCCGTCCGTGGACGTTATCATCCCGGCCTACCGGCCGGGACCGACATTTCGCAGTCTCCTGGAGCGCCTCGCGGATCAGACCTGGCCTGTGGGCCATATCCTGATCATCAATACCGAGGAACGCTACTGGAAGTCCTCCTTTGTCAAGGGCATTCCCCAGGCGGAGGTCTTTCACATCACAAAAGAAGAGTTCGACCACGGGGCGACCAGGAACATGGGAGCCGGCTTTTCCGATGCCGATTATGTGGTCTTTATGACCCACGATGCGGTGCCTGCCGACCGATATCTGATCGCGCATCTGCTGAAGCCTTTCCGGGATCCCCTGGTCAAGGTCTCCTATGCAAGGCAGCTTCCCAGCAAGAGCTGCCGGATCATTGAGGGCTACACGAGGAGCTTCAATTATCCGGAGGAGAGCCTGGTCAAGACGATCGAGGACCTGCCGGAGATGGGAATCAAGACCTATTTCTGCTCCAACGTCTGCGCGGCTTATGACCGGGCGTTTCTGAGGAGCATAGGCGGGTTCCCGCAGCCCTGTATTTTCAACGAGGACATGGTCTTCGCGGCCAGGGCCCTCAGACTTGGCTACGGGGTGGCCTATGCGGCGGACGCCAAGGTCATCCATTCCCACAACTACACGGGCTCCCAGCAATTCCACAGAAATTTCGACAACGGCGTCTCCCAGGCCATGTTCCCCGAAATCTTCAGCGGGATCGCTTCCGAGGGGGAGGGGGTGAAGCTGGTCAGGCAGACGTCAGCCTATCTGAACGAGATCGGAAGGTCCTACCTGATTCCCCAGCTCCTCTGGCAGAGTGCCTGCAAGTACGCCGGCTTCCGGCTGGGGCGGGCCTACCGTTCCCTGCCCATGTCGATGGTGCGGGCAGCCAGCATGAACAAGGCTTTCTGGGACTACCGGGATGAGGAATAGTGAAACTGAAATGTGGCGGAATACACAAATCCGTCACATTTTCACGTTATGCTCTTGGTATATGAGAGAACGGCGGTAAGCCGCTCCGTGAAAGGAGATACACATCTTGGACGAGTTCAAGAGCATCATGGATAATGAAAATGAAGACATCGGACAGGGCATGCCGGTGAACACGCCGGCGGACATGCCGGTCCCGGAGCAGCCGGTGGAAGAGAACATGCCGGAGCAGCCGGTTGGGACTTATGTGCCGGAGCAGACAGCGGAAGATTATGCTGCAGGAAATCCGGCAGCCTTTGGGCCGGAACAGCCGGACGAGGCTGCTGTGCCGGAGCTGGCAGCGGAAAGCTTTGCGGCAGACCACCCGGCAGGATCATATGTGCCGGAGCAGCCGGCGGAACCGGTATATGGTGATGCCGCATCCACCGGTCACGTATCGGACGGAAGCGGCGCCGGTCAGAGCTATGACGATCCTTATGGGCGAGGGCAGGCTTTCATGCGCAGCTCTTACGATCCGAACGGACGTTATGATGACCGGTCCGTGTACCGGGGACAGGATGCCGGGGAGGCCGGCAGCGCCGGGACAGGTGCGGCCG
>CACXEL010000338.1 GCA_902766655.1 uncultured Lachnospiraceae bacterium
CCTCTTCCGTGAAGCCGTATCCCTGGAACACTTTTGCGCAGAATTTTTCCGCATCTTTAAATGCAACGTGCTTGTAGTCAGCCATTTCCAACTCCTTATCTTTGTCTGGTCTCAGAATTTCAGAAAGAATACATGTCCCGCAGCGGTATGGCGGATCCTGTTGCCGGTGTCGGCAAGCGAACCATCTTCTGCGATGCTTAACAGTTCCACACAGTCGCTCCCGCGGGAGGCGACGGCGAGAGTTTTTCCGTCCGGCGAGATGGCGAGATCCTTCGGCCTGTCACTTTCCAGCTGGTAAGTCTGGAAGAGCGTAAGGGAACCGGTCTCACCGTCCACGGAAAAAGCCATGACCTGATTTCGTCCACGGATCGCGGTGTAGAGTACCGTACCGTCGGGGGAGAGGACGAGGCCGGACTGGCTGTCGCCCTCGGTTGCCGGACTGCCTTCCGGGATCAACCGTACATAAGATATTTCTTCCAGGCCTTCCGCCCCAAGACGGAAGGAACCGACGTACGGAGCATCCTCATAGTTTACAAACAGCAATGGCCTTGAAGGGTGGAATGCGGCGTAGCGCGGGCCGGAACCTCTCCTGCACTGCCAGACACTGGCCGGCAGGAGTTTCCCGGCTGTGCGGTCGATCCGGAAAAGACGGATCTTGCTGGTGCCAAGGTCTGTCACCGCGAAAACGGATCCGTCCGGGGAGGGGACAACACAGTGGCCATGGGCGTACTCCGGCGCTTCCGGCGTCCCTTCCGGTTCCAGAAGGAAGAAATCACAGAGTTCCCCCAGAGATCCGTCTGGTTTCAGACGGTACAGAACGACGGAGGCATCATCCGCAACGATCTTCAGAGAAAAGCTGCCGTCGGGTTTTTTCTCCACCTTTGTGACAGGCTCGGGGTGGACAAAGGGGCCGAAGTTTGTGACAAGGGCAAATTCCGCCTTCAGATCAGCAGCGACATAGGAAGGATTGGATCCGTAAGAAGGAAGCTCATTCATACGCGTGAGGCTTCCGGTGACAGGATCCGCCTTGGCTGCGATCACCCGGCCGCCGCCTCCGTAACGGAAGGACGGATTCTTTTTTTTCTCGTCTGTAAACCAGACTACCTTATGTTGAGGCTCAATACAAGTCATTCCGGCACTGATATCCGGGAATACATCTTCCACGTGTTCCGCTTTCCCTGTAGAACTGTCCCACCTGAATACGCTGTAGCCGCCTCCGCCGCCTGGACTGAAGGATCCGACATACATAAATTCTGCCATAGGCATTCCCTCCAATCTACTATAAAGATATCTGATTGATATTTGTTTTTGGCACTGAAAATTCATGCAGAAAGGGTCTTTTCAATAACTAACACTGATAGTATAATATAGTCAGAACAGGATTGCAATAGCCGGAATCGATTTTTCGCGGAGGGAGATAAACAGTATGGGTATCGGAATCGTAAAGACGACATTGGGAATGGCACAGGGAAAGGATATGAAGGGGTGTTTTGAAGGTATCACCGCATTTAAGGGAATTCCTTACGCACTTCCGCCAGTGGGAGAACTCAGGTGGAAGGCGCCATTGAAGGCAGAGCCGTGGGAGGGCGTCCGGGTCTTTGACACATATGCGCCGATGGAGATCCAGTATCAGGCTCAGTATATGGATCAGCTGCCGCGGGAGGCAATGAGTGAAGACTGTCTTTACCTGAATGTGTTTACCCCGGCAAAGACACCGGAAGATCACCTGCCGGTCTATGTCTGGATGCACGGCGGAGGACTTACAAACGGTGCTTCCTATCATTCCGACAAGTGGGATCCTTATTCTTTCGCGAAGAACGGAAACTGCGTTATTGTCGCCGTCGGGCACAGGATCAATATCTGGGGCTTTATGGCTCTGCCTCAGCTCTCAGAGGAGCAGGGCGGAAAGAGCGGCAACTATGGCGTTATGGACCTTGTAATGGCCATGGACTGGATCTATGAAAATATCAATGCCTTCGGCGGTGACCGGGAAAACATCACCGCGGGCGGTGAATCCGGCGGCACACAGAAAACCTGTCTTCTCGCGAGTATTCCCGCCGGCAAGAACCGTATTAAGCGTATCACGAATTCTTCGGGTCTGAAGTGGCGGCAGGTGCCCTTCCTCACTGTGGAGGAGGGAGAAAAGGCCGGACTTGAGTACCTGAAATACTGCGGTATCGACCCCAGTATATCTCTGGAGGAACTCCGGGCGATGGACAGCTGGACGATCCACCAGAATGTCCCGCGGAACATATATCCCGGCGACATTATCTTCGACGGCAGCCTGATTCCAGAGGCAAGTTTCCATGAACTTTTTGACAAATACCTGGGCGATGTGGACTTTATCAACATCACATCCCAGGGAGAATCCAATGTTTTCGCGCACAGGGGCGCCTCCGGCGCCTTCGGATCCTTTACAGGAGAAGTTCCGGTAAAGGACGCGGAATCCTTCTATGCTTTCTTTAAAGAACGTCTGGGGGATCTTTACGACAAATACGATTTCCGGAACCTTGTAAAGGTCACGGATGAAGATGCCATGTATCAGGCGAAGCTGCTGGGATCCATCGGCGCGGCGGAACTCGCAAGCAACAACCACAGCCGCAACAACATGGTGAACCGCCTGTTCGGCTGCTATATGAAGAAGAATCACCCGAAGGCGAGGGTCTGGTCCCTGCTCTGGTCTCATATCGTGCCGGGCGAGGTACATGATTACGGAACAGACCGGGATCCGGAGCACCAGATGGCGACCCACTGTTCCGACAGCCGCTATGTTTTTGATACCTTCTTTATTACGCCGGACGATCCGTGGCAGCCGCTGGATCATGAGTATGTGAAAATATTCCAGAAATATTACGCCAATTTCTGCCGCACCGGGGACCCGAACGGCGAAGGACTGCCGGAGTGGCCGGAGACGGGAGACGGATATAATTACCTCGAGGTGAAAGAGGAGCTGGTACCGCACCGGGGCATCGGATCAAAGGTCGAAGAGATGGTCCGGGAGTATGTTATACGGGAATACGGTATTGCCCCGTCATGGGAGGAGAGGACGTGAGTTCAGCAAAAGCTGTGAATTCAAAAGCGGTGGGGATGGATCTGACAAAGGGGCCTGTGATGGGAGCCATCCTTGCTTTTGCTCTCCCGATCGTGCTGACGAATCTGATCCAGCAGCTGTATTCCCTTGTCGACCTAATGGTGATCGGACACTTTATGGGAAGTATCGGGACAGTGGGCGTTTCCACCGGCGGTGAAATGGCAGATCTGGTGACACCGGTGGCTACCTCTTTTGCTACTGCCGGGCAGATCTACATGGCTCAGCTCGCCGGAGCAAAGAAAACGGACGAGATCAAGCGGGCTGTTGGGACGCTGATCACTGCCATGCTGGCGCTGTCCCTCGTTCTTGGAGCTGGCGCCATCCTGTTCTGCAGGCCGGTCCTTCATTTCCTGAACTGCCCTGAGGAGGCCATGGGAGAGGCTGTGCGCTACATGGTCATCACCGGCATCGGATATCCGTTCATCTTCATGTATAACGCGGTCTGCGGCGCGCTCCGCGGTCTGGGAGAGTCAAAGCGTCCGCTGTACTTTATCTGTGTGGCAGCGACGATCAATATTTTTCTCGATGTACTGTTTGTGGCTGTATTCCGCATGGGTTCTGCGGGAACGGCAATCGCTACAGTCATGTCCCAGCTTGGGTCTTTCATCGCGGCTTTCCACTATATGTATCAGCGGAAGGAGCGCTTTGATTTCGAACTGAAGCTTTCCTATCTGCAGATCGACAGTCATGCGCTGAAGATCATTCTCGGCCAGGCGATACCGCAGATCATCCGCTCTGTAGCGGTGCACTTCTCCATGCTGTGGGTGAATGCGGGCGTCAATTCCTACGGACTGACGGCATCGGCTACGAACAGCGTCGGCAACAAGATCCAGAAGTTCCTGCAGGTGTTCGTAACCAGTGTGGCCCAGGCATCGGGCGCGATCGTGGGGCAGAACCTCGGCGCCGGGAAAAAGGATCGGGCGGCAAAAGCTGTACTGTATACTTTCGGCACGACTTTTATCGTGGCTTGTGTTCTGGGGACGGTCTCCTGGATCTTTCCCCGGCAGATCTTCGGCGTCTTCACAAATGATCCTGCTGTGATCGATTACGGCGTTGTGTACATGCACATTATCACCATCCACTATTTCGCAAGTTCTTTTACTGCGTCCTTCCAGTCTATGGTCACCGGGAGCGGCTTCGCGACCTTCGACCTCTTTATCGGTCTGCTGGATGGCATTGTGTGCCGGATCGGCCTGAGCATACTGTTCGCCTATGTGCTGGGCATGGGGGCCACCGGCTTTTTCTGGGCGACGGCGCTGACCCGCGTGATCCCGGGATGCATTGTATTCTCGTACTTTATGAGCGGAAAATGGAGAGAAAGGGATCTGCTTCTTGCATGAGAGCGGAGACCAGGAGGAGACTGTTGGAACAGACAGACTGAAAAGAGCGGCGCTTCAGACGAGCGCCGCTCTTTTTCTCCATAAGCCGGTAATGTAATAGACAAAGACGATCAGTGACGTGACATAAGTACCGAGCACGTAGCCCAGGAAGAAGCCAAAAGCACCAAGCTGCAGGTAAAAACCGCAGAACCAGCAGAGGAACACTCTCCCCGCGAAGGCATCAAGGAGCGCCACAGCAGAGGAGAGCTGCACGAAGCCCTGGGCATTGACCAGCCCTGAACAGGCAGGCATCAGCGCTTTTGCAGGCATTTCAAGGGCAAGACAGAGCATACTCATTCCCGCGTAATCTAGAACCGCTTCATCCTGTGTGAACAGCCGGAAGCAGAGCTCCGGCCCCAGAAGGAAGAGTGCGGCAAATGCGGCGCAGACTGCGCCGCAGCAGAGGATGCAGGCCTTGACGGTACGGTCCACCCGGTCCGTAAGACCGGCGCCCAGGTTCTGGCCGTACATGGTAACAACGCCCTGGGAAAACCCCATGGTGATGATGTTCGGAAGGTTACGGATCTTCTGGATCACACCGAAAGCAGCGCTGACCACGACGCCGAGGGAGTTGACCATGCTTCCCACGAAGAGAAAACTGAAATTCACGGCAGCGGAATTTGCTGCCATGGGGATTCCGATGGAAGAAAGCTGCAGGGCAGTTTCACGGTCTGGCTTCAGCGACCGGGGGCGGAAGTCCACTTTGAATTCCTCCCGGTACCGGATCAGGAAAAACATGCTGAAAACGACGCTCACCGCCTGACCGATGACGGTGGCCAGTGCCGCGCCTGCCACGTCCCATCCCAGAAAGCCTGTGAACAGAATGTCGAGAACGATGTTCAGGACTGACGCGATCAGAACGAAAAGCAGCGGATGTTTCGAATCCCC
>CACXEL010000339.1 GCA_902766655.1 uncultured Lachnospiraceae bacterium
ATTCCTGGGCATCATGGTCGCCCTTATGAACAAGGCGGGTGGCTCCGCCGCTTTCGGCCGCTGGGCCTCTGAGCACATCAAGACCCGCGTCGGCGTCCAGCTGGCCACCATCCTCCTGGGCTGCCTGATCTTCATCGACGACTATTTCAACTGCCTGACCGTCGGCTCCGTCATGCGCCCGGTCACCGACCGCCAGAACGTCTCCAGGGCCAAGCTGGCCTACCTGATCGACGCGACGGCGGCTCCTGTCTGCATCATAGCGCCGATCTCCTCCTGGGCGGCGGCCGTTTCCGGCTTTGCGCCGGAGGGCACCAATGGCCTCATGCTTTTCATCAAGGCCATTCCTTACAACTATTATGCCCTTCTCACCATCATCATGATGGTATCCATGGCCATCCTCAAGGTCGAGTACGGCCCCATGGCCACCCATGAGCGCAATGCCAAGAAGGGAGACATCTTCACGGTCGCCCATCTCGCCTCCGACGACGAAGGTCAGGCGGAAGGAAAAGGCACCGTCGTGGACCTGGTCCTGCCCATCATCACCCTGATTTTCAGCTGCGTCATCGGTATGATCTACTCCGGCGGCTTTTTCGAGGGTGCTTCCTTCATCGAAGCCTTCGCCAACTCCGACGCATCCATCGGCCTGGTCCTGGGATCCTTCGTGGCCCTGGCCCTGACCATCCTCTTCTACATCGTCCGCGGCGTCCTCAAGTTCGGCAAGTGCATGGAGTGCATTTCCGAAGGCTTCAAGGCCATGGTGCCGGCCATCACCATTCTGGCCCTGGCCTGGACCCTCAAGGCCATGACGGATTCCCTGGGCGCCAAGGAGTTCGTGGCAGCCTTTGTCGAGAACAACGCCGGCAATATTCAGATGTTCCTGCCCTTCGTGATCTTCCTGATTGCCGTCGGTCTCTCCTTCGCCACCGGCACCTCCTGGGGTACCTTCGGCATCCTGATCCCCATCTGCCTGAACATTTTTGATCTGACCGGCGACCATGCCACGTTGGCTGTCATCTGTGTCTCCGCCTGCATGGCCGGCGCTGTCTGCGGCGACCACTGCTCGCCCATCTCCGACACCACCATCATGTCCTCGGCGGGCGCCCAGTGCAACCATCTGGCCCACGTCTCCACCCAGATGCCCTACGCCCTGACCTGCGCCACCGTCTCGGCTCTGACCTACCTGATTGCGGGCTTCATCCAGAATGCGGTCATCTGCCTCGTCATCGGTGTCCTGCTCATGTTCGGCGTGATCTTCTTCCTCCACTGGGCCCTGAACCTCAAGGGCGGCGAGGTGGAAGCCTGATATGAAGGTCCGACTCCAGGATGTGATCGATGCGCTGAAATATGCCAATATGGGGACAAAGTACTACTACAGCGGCAAAAATGAGGACATCGTCATGGTCCTGACCGGCGTCTTCGCCCAGCCCGAAAGCCTGGCCCTGGCCCGGGACATTGAGGCTCATCCCGGCGACTACGTCCCCCTCCCCGATCCGGAGGAGACCGATGAGTACGCCATGATGGAGGAGTTCATCGAGACGCTGCCGAAAGAAAAGCAGAAGATTTTCTTTGACGACATCTATCCCACCGGCGCCTTCCGGAACTTTGAGAAGCGTCTTGAGGCCGAGGGCCTGACGGAAGCCTGGCTCCGCTATCGCAACGCCGAGTACGATGCCTTTGCCCGGTCCTGGTGCGACTATTACGGCCTGGAAATCATCGAATAAGGAAAATGTTCATAGGATAAGCACGGCTGCCCCGGACCTGCGGCTCAATCTCCAGGATACGGATGAGCGCACGGTCCGGAGCAGCCGTGCGACAGCCCTGGCCCCACGGAGTTTCCTCGCTGCGGGAAACGGTAATAGTTCGTGCCGCGTACAGGCGTTCCAAACGAAAATAAACCCCTGGCAGGTGACCGATACAAGGTCATCTGTCAGGGGTTTTTAGCTGCCCGGGCGGGCACGGTGGGCAGCTGCGCTGCGCGGGCCCATCCCGCCTGAGCAGGTGGAGGGGGACTGAAGGAAGGGACTTCATTTCCGTCAGATCACTGGAGGATGCCGGATACGGAGGTCTGCTGCAGGGCCTCATCCTCCCCGAAGGTCACCTGAAGGGTGACGGCGGTGTAGCTGAGAGTGCTGCGGCCAAGACGGCTCATGGCCTCGTCGGCTGCCTCCCGCATGACGGTGACCTCGGCGGTATCGCCGGGCTCATAGGCGGTCAGGGCGGATGTCAGGTCGTCGACGGAGGCGATGGTCTTGCCGTCCAGCTCCGTGATGATGTCTCCCTCTTCCATGCCGGCCGCATCAGCTGCGCTGCCGGCTTCAATGGCCTTGACGTAGACACCTGTGGGCAGACCGTAGTAGTTGGCGTAGTCTTCCGTGATGGAGGTGCAGCTGATGCCCAGGCGGACACCGGAGCCATTGTTCAGGCTGCCCTCAGGCGTTTCCGCAACGGACTCGCCTGCAGCCAGTTTGTTCAGGATCTCCATGGCGGGGGTGATGGGGATGGCGTAACCCATGCCCTCGACCTCGGTGCTGGCGTATTTGGCAGAATTGATACCGATCAGCTCGCCCTGCATGTTGAGGAGGGCGCCGCCGGAGTTGCCGGGGTTGATGGCGGCGTCTGTCTGGATGAGGCCGTCCTCGGTACCCTCCGTGGAGCCGTCTGAGCTGACCAGCTCACGGCCCAGGGCCGAGACGATGCCTGCGGAGACGGACTGGCCGTAGCCCAGGGCGTTGCCGATGGCGACGACGGACTCACCGACCACCAGGTCATCGGAGGAGCCGATGTCGATGATACGGATGGCGTTCAGGGTCTCCTCGCTGAGCTCCTCCTTGTTCACGGCGATGACCGCGAGGTCAGTATTCGTATCGGAACCCAGGATCTGCGCGGCAGCTGCCGTGTCGTCGACGAAGGCTACCGAGAGGGTGGTGGCGCCCTCGATGACGTGGGCGTTGGTGGCGATGATCAGCTGGTCATCGGTCTCGTTTATGATGACGCCGGAGCCCATGCTCACGGACTCATAGGTCTGGGGCTCGTCGTTGCCGCCCTCGTAGGGACCAAAGCCGCCAAAGCCGTAGCCGAAGCCGAAACCGCCGAAACCGCCGAAATAGTCCTCGATCTCCTGGACCGTGGTGTTGGTGATGGCGACCATGGCCGGCATGGACATCTGGGTCACCTCGGGAATAGTGAGATTCCGGGTGTCGGTGCCTTCCGTGGTGACGGATACGTCAGTGGTGATGATGCCGCCGTCCGCCTCCATCGGATCCGCTGAGATGGTGGACACTTCAAGAGATGCGCCGGCCTCCGCGGGCGCTTCGATGGCGGTCTGCGCCAGACCATGCGCGCCGGCAAGGTTCGTAGTGGTGATGAAAACGCCGG
>CACXEL010000340.1 GCA_902766655.1 uncultured Lachnospiraceae bacterium
CCTCGTCGATGAGGACGATGCCGCGCTCATCCATGGCGAAGGTGAATTCATGGTCGTTCTCCGTCAGGTCCCGCCGGTCCGGCACGGAGAAGGTCCCCGTCAGGGAGTCATAGTTGACCTCCGCCTTGGTCGTGCGGAAATGCCGCTCGATCTCCATATCGATGCCCATCTGGAACCGGTCCATGTCTCGCCGCCATTCCTCCGGCGTCAGGACAGCCACATATTTCTTTCCGGATGCCATACACTCGTCGAGCGTGGACTCAATGAGCGTATCTGAAATAACATAATACAAGGACAGTAAACCTCCTGCTTTGTCAGTCAGCCTCTATCATACCGCTTTTTTCCGGAAAATGAAACCACTCTGCCCGGGTATTTCTTCATTCCTCCGCCAGGTATTCCGCCAGCTTCCGCGCGAAGGTCGCGTGGCCCTTCTCCGTGAGATGAACGTCGTCAGGGTACACCTCGCAGCCCCAAAGCCCCGCATCGACGAATTCAGCCCCGCGCGCAGCGGCGACCGCTGCGAGGGCATCCGGCAGTCCGCGGGCCTGTGCCATGGCCCGGCGGTACCCCTCCGGGCGCAGGTTGGGCAGGGGCGGGCAGATGAGAAGGACCCGCATCCGCATAAGGGCCGGCACCGCCTCGAACATGGCGTCCGCCCTGGCGGCAATGGCCCGGCAGTCCGCCGGGTGCATCATGAAAAGGTCGTTGGTGCCCAGCATGACGGTCACGACTTCCGCATCGGCGTTGTCCTCGAGCAGCCTCCGAAGATAATTGTACCCGGCCTCGTCGTGGGGGAACTGGCGGCCGTTCAGGCCTGCGTTCACGACCTCAAAGCGCGGATCCCGGTCCAGGATACCGGTCCACCGCAGGGCCCTGGGCAGACGGTCGGAATAATCGGCGAGGAACCTCGGATCGAAGCCGTAGGTGTTGGAATCTCCGTAACAGACTATTTTCATCTTCTTCCCCTTCCTTCAAATGCCGGCAGCGTCTTCCTGTCCAGCCGCCGCCCTTTCCCGGCGCCTGTCTTCTGTTCTGCCGCCACCTTTTCCCGGCGCCTGTCTTCTGTTCTGCCGCCGCCCTTTCCCGGCCGGCAGCTTTCCGTTCGACTGCCTTCCCTTCCCAGGCCCGGCAGCGCTGCCTTTCATCTTCTGTCAGTCAGTCTTCACTTCCCGATGGCCTCGTTCAGGCTCCCCATCCGGTAGCCCTGGAGGTCGCAGGTGACGTAAAGGAACCCGAGCTTCCGGAAGGCCGGGACCAGCTTCGCCCGCACAGCCGGATCGGCCAGCCGCAGGATCTCCTCCGCGGGCACCTCGATCCTGGCCACATGGCCGTGGACCCGGACCCTGCACTGGCGAAAGCCCAGCTCATGAAGAAGGGCCTCCCCGCCGCCGGCCATGGCCAGCTTCTCCGCCGTGATCCGCTCCCCGTAGGGAATGCGCGATGCCAGGCAGGCCGCGGAAGGCTTGTCCCAGGTGGGGAGCCCCATCTCCTTCGAGAGTGTCCTGATTTCCGCCTTTGTGAGGCCTGCCTCCCGCAGCGGACTCAGGATGCCCAGCTCGTCGATGGCCCGCATGCCCGGGCGGTAGTCGCCCAGGTCGTCCACGTTGGAGCCCTCGGCCACATGGACTATGCCGTTCTCGGCTGCGATGGCCTTGATTTTCGAGAAAATGATCTTCTTGCAGTGGTAGCACCTGTCCTTGGGATTCGACACATAAATCTCATGCTCCAGCTCCCCGGTGTCGAAAAAGACCTGGCGAATACCCTCCGCCCGGCAGAAGGCTCCGGCCTCCTCCCGCTCCCCCGCGGGAAATGCCGGCGACCTCCCGGTGACTGCCAGGCACCTGTCCCCCAGCTCCTCGTGGGCGATCTTCAGCAGGAAGGTCGAATCCACGCCCGCCGAAAAAGCCACGGCCAGGCTGCCCAGGCCGCGCACGTATCCGCGCAGGGCGGCCTCTTTGTCTCTGATATTTCTCTCACTCATCGCTTTTCCTCCATCGGAGCGCGCACTGCTCCGTTCCGACTGCCCCGGTCTTCCCGGGAAATGAAACCCCTGACACGATCCGCGCAAAAACCACGCTGCCTCTGGCATTTCCGACCGAATCAGGCTATACTTAGGGCGGCCGATGACGGCCGCAGCCCTGTCTGCAATTCCCTGCGCGTAAGGAGACCCACCTTGATCCTGAGAACCCTTGGCTATTATGATGATTTTGTCTGCATCGGCGGCGCCTGCAAAAACTCCTGCTGCATAGGCTGGGAGCTGGACATCGACGAGGCGACCTGCGATTATTACCGGTCCCTGCCGGGCCCCTTCGGCGACCGGCTCCGGGCCCACATGGCGGCAGGCTCCTTCCGTGACGAGGACTGCCACACCTTCTGTCTGACCGTGGACGGCCGCTGCCCCCTGCTGAACGCAGACGGCCTCTGCGACATCGTCCTGACCCTGGGACCGGAGGCCCTCTGCGAGATCTGCTCCGAGTACCCCCGCTACACCTTTGAGCTGGGGGAAGCCGTGGAAAAGAGCCTGACCATCTCCTGCGAGGAAGCTGCCCGGCTCATGTTCACCAGGACCCGGCCCCTTCTGATCACCGAATCCCCGCTGGATCCGAAGGAGGATGCCTCCGCTGACGCCCCGGACGGAGATTTCGGCACCGCCGCTGTCCCGGACGAGGGCCTCGACTCCGCCGGCGCTCCGAAAGAAGAATTCATATCCGACGATGAAGAAAATGGCGACATTTCCGCCGAGATCACTCTTCTCCGCGCCCGGCTCATCAGCATCCTCCAGGACCGCACGAGCCCGCTGTGCGCCCGCGTCATCCGGGCCATCCGTCTCACGGACAAGGCCCAGACTCTCATAAACGAGGCCGAGCTCTCCGCAGCACCTCTCGCGGACTCCCTGAAAGAACTTTTCCGTGAGGAGGCCGAACACAGCCGGCTC
>CACXEL010000341.1 GCA_902766655.1 uncultured Lachnospiraceae bacterium
AAAATGATAGAATGGCAGGGAAAGCGCAGGAAAGGAAGGAACGATAAGATGATTCATTCCCCCGGGGAAGAGGCATTTCTGAAAGAGTATGATGCAAGCCGCTATGAAAGGATTTCGGTGGCGGTCGACATTCTGACCTTCACGGTGGAGGAGGATATACTCAAGCTCCTCATGATCCGCCGAAAGGATTATCCTTACGCCGGCTGCCTGGCCCTGCCCGGCGTCTTCGTCGGGCCGCGGGAGAACTTGGACGAGGCGGCCTTGCGGGGAATCCGGGAGGAGACCGGGCTCACGGGCATCTACTATGAACAGCTCTACACCTGGGGCGACCTGGACAGAGACCCCCGGACCAGGGTCATCTCCGTCTCTTATATGAATCTGGTGTCGCGGGACAGGCTTTCATTTTTCGCGGGCAGCCGGACGACGGAGGCGCTTCTCCTGCCGGTAAGGGAGCTTCTTGATTCGGGCGAGGAGATCGCTTTCGACCACAGGCGGATCATCGAGTACGCCCTCTGGCGGCTCAGGAACAAGGTGGAGTACACCGACATCGCCTTTCACCTGGTGCCGGAGGAGTTCACGCTGCCGGAGCTGCAGCGGGTATACGAGATCCTGCTGGACAAGCCCCTCTTCAAGGCCAATTTCAGGAAAAAGGTGGCGCCCATGATCGAGGAGACAGAGCGCTACACATCAGGGGATGCACACCGGCCAAGCCGGTTCTACCGAAAAAAGCAAAATGCAGACCCGAGCGCATGAAAAACGGGGAAAACAAAGGCCGGCAGCACCGAAAGATTTGGAACAATCATCCTGGAACAGACTTCAGAAGTGCCAGTCTCATCATTTCGTGCAGACAGAGACGTGAAAAAGACCATCCGGAGCGATGAACCGGATGGCCTTTTTTATTCGCCCTGCCCCTCCTTCCGGATGACGGCCAGAAAGTCTTTCCCGTACCTCGCCAGCTTGTTCTTCCCCACGCCGTAAACCTCGAGAAGCTCTGCTTCTGTCTTCGGCTTCTTACGGCACATATCCACCAGGGTCTTGTCTGCGAAAATGATGTAGGGCGGCACCTTCTCAAGGCTGGCCAACTCCTTCCTCAGTGCCCGGAGCTTCTCGAAGAGCGCCATTTCAACTGTGTCCAGAACGTCGCTCTCGGCTATGCGCCGGCGTCTTTCTGCTGCCCGCCCTACTACGGGCTCCGGCTTCAGCACCTCGATCCGGGCCATGACAGGACAGGTACCACCGAGAAGCTCCTCTGCGTGCGGTCCGCATTTCAGGCAGGTATATCGGCCGGGCGTCTCCTCCAGGATGTCCTCGAGGATCAGCTGGTCGATGAGACTTTTGACCTCCGACTCCTTCATGGGGGCCAGCGCACCGTAGTGGGAGAGATGTTCGGCTCCCATGGCCGTAAGTTTCTGACGCTTTGCACCTGTCAGGACGCCGGCTATGACGCCTGCGCCGTAGCGCTCCCTGAGCGCCAGCACGCATCGGACCACGGTGACGGCTTCGCTGGTCCGGTCGATTTCCACCGTGTCGCGGCAGCAGTTCCCGCAATGGCCGCAGGTGGCTGGCGCGTTCTCGCCGAAGTAGCCGCGAATAAAGCTCCTAAGGCAGCCGGTGGTCCGGGCGTAGCGGGTCATCATGGCCAGCCGTCTCTCGTCGCCGGCGGCTGCTTCCCGCATCTCCTCGGGCGTCAGCGACGGCTCCACGGTCCTTGATTCGATGAGAAAGCGGTCCGTGTGCACATCACCGGGGGAGAAGAGGAGGATGCAGTCGGCCTCCAGCCCGTCCCGGCCGGCCCTCCCCGCCTCCTGGTAATAATTCTCCATGCTGAGGGGAAGGCTGTGATGGATGACGAAGCGGACGTCGGACTTGTCGATTCCCATGCCGAAGGCGTTGGTCGCGACCATGACGTCCTTCCTGCTGAAAATGAAATCCTCCTGGTTCTCCTGCCGCTCCTCCGCCGAAAGCCCTGCGTGGTAGCGGGTCACGCTGAAACCGCCACGCTCCAGAGATGCGTAGAGAAGGTCACAGCTTCGGCGGGTCGCGCAGTAGATGATACCGCTTATGCCGGGGTGGGCACTGATATAGCTTTTGATAAAGGCCTCCTTGTCCCGCTCCCGCCTGACCTCGAAGTAGAGATTCGACCGGTCAAAGCCGGTGCAGGTAACGGCCGGATCCGAAAGGCCCAGGGAATTCAGGATATCCTCCATCACCCGGTCCGTGGCAGTGGCCGTGAAGGCCGCCAGGACGGGCCTTCTGGGGAGAGAACTGATGAATCTGTCAATCTTCCGGTAGGAAGGCCGGAAGTCCTGGCCCCACTGTGAGATGCAGTGGGCTTCGTCCACCGCCACCAGTGCGATGGGCACCTGCCCGGCCAGGGCCAGAAAGCGGGTGTTCTCCAGCCGCTCCGGCGAGACGTAGAGGAGCTTCACGGATCCCTCCGCCGCGGAGGCGAGGGCGGTGTTCATTTCCTCTGGTGTCTGGGCGCTGGTCACGTAAGCAGCGGGTATGCCTTCCGCGTTCAGGGCGGCGACCTGGTCCTTCATGAGGGATATGAGGGGGGAAATCACCAGGGTCAGGCCGTCCATGACCATGGCCGGAACCTGGTAAATGAGGGACTTGCCCGCGCCGGTCGGCATGACGCCGAGGACGTCGCGGCCTGACAGAATGGCGTCGATCAGGGTCTCCTGGCCCTCCCGGAAGCTGTCGTAGCCGAAATATTGTCTTAGCACATCGTATTTATCCATGCTGACTCCGTAAATGTGTGGAAAAGAGGAAGCTTTTTCCCGGGAGACTTGGGAAAGGAGCCTGTCCCTTTCCCGCTTTTCCAAGATATCGTTCCTGCCGCCGGCCGGCATACCCCTACTATAGCCCAGGAGGATGGATCGATTCAAGCCGGCAGAAGTACAGAAATGCCGCAGGGATTTTTCGTGTAAGTTCGATAAATCGGTTTATGCAAAACGACAGAAAATCAGCCGGGGCAGGCTCAATTTCGAGCCTGCCCCGGCTGTCATGGAAAGATCAGATCATGGCCGGGAGGTTGGTATCTCCCGAACTGTCGATGGCTTCCGGCTTGTCCACCCCCTTCAGGGTCAGCGTGACCTTAAAGAGGTCCCCGTCCACGACCAGGTCCAGCTTTCCTCCCATGAGCTCAATAAGGCTCGTGGCTATGGAGAGGCCCAGGCCGCTCCCCTCGGTGTTGCGGGAGCTGTCCCCGCGGGTGAACCGCTCGAGGAGCTCGGCGCTGGTGATGTTGAGAGGCTGGGCAGAAATGTTCCGGAATACGATCGTCACGTCCCTGCCGCTGCGCCCCATGTCGACATAGGCACGGGTCCCGGGCTGGGCGTACTTGCAGACGTTGGTCAGGAGGTTGTCGAAGACCCGCCAGAGGTAGCGGCTGTCGGCCATGACGAGGGCATCCTCCGCGGCGTTCGTGACCCGGAGGTCGATGTCCTTATTTCTCAGTCGGTCCTCGAACTCGCCGGCGGCCTGGGTGAGGAGCATGGAGGCGTCGAGGGTCTCCATTTCCAGCTTGAGGCTCCCGGAGGAGGCCTTGGAGGCTTCAATCAGGTCCTCCAGCAGCTTTTTCAGCCGGATGGACTGGCGGGAGAGGACCTCCAGGTATTCCCTGGCCGCCGGATCCTCGAGGTCAAGGCGGGTCAGGAGGTCCGTGTAGTTCAGGATGGAGGTCAGCGGCGTCTTGATGTCGTGGGAGACGTTGGTGATGAGCTCGGTCTTCATCCGCTCCGATTTGAGGCGCTCACCGACGGCTTCGGAGAGACCCTGGCCGATACTGTTCAGCGCATTTCCGTGGGCGGCGAAATCCACCATCATCCGTTTGGTGTCCACCTTGTACTCCAGGTCGCCGGAAGCTATGCGCTCGGCGGCGTCCTTCAGGTCCGCGAACTGGTTCAGCCCGTTGAAGAGAAGGATAAAGAGAACAGCCTTCTCTATGACCCACAGGATAAGGGCGTAATCGAGATAGTAATCGCAGAACCGGACGAGGGCCAGGAATTCGCCGAAGGAGAGGAGGAAGGCCAGGATCCAGATCCGGGTCCTCATTTTCACGATGGCAGTCTTTTGGCGGGCACTCTCAAGTCCCCCGCCGATTACCCTGAAGAGCCAGCTTATGAGCGTCCGCCGCCACCAGCCGCCGGCCTTGAGGTTGACGGCCAGGCTCATGATGAACCACAGGATAAGGGCATAGACCAAGGGAAGACAGACGGCCAGGACCGTGATCCTCACAGCCAGCGAGCGAGTCTCGCTCAGGGCCAGGTATACGGGCAGGAGGGCGATGTAGACGGTGAAGCAGACGGCCGCGGCGCCAAGGTCCAGAGGCATACGGTCGATCGTCCGCAGGTGGACGTCCTTGTCGCCGACCCGATGTCCGGCGGCGAGCATGAGGAAAATGAAAGCCAGGAGCCCTGTGATCCCACAGATGGGCAGGAGTATGAGGACCAGGTAGCGAAGTATGCCGGCTGACCGGACCAGGAAGTCTGCCTGCTCAAAGAAATCTGCCCGCCTTATGTCGCCCGTGAAAACGGGCGGATCTGCCATGGCGGAGGCGACGGTGTAGCCGGTGCTGCTGTTGGGATTCTCCGTCACTTCAAAGACCGCGTCCTGCCGCCAGTACCGGGTGACCGGTGCATTTTCCTGGAGGGCGTAGATATGGGAGGTGCGGGGAGAAATCACGTAGACGAAACCGGCCTCGGTCATAAGAGGTACCCCATTTTCCACTTTGGGTGTGACCTCTGTCAGCAGGAGGCTGTCACCGATGGAGTCCGTGATGCGGTAGAAGGTATCGCCGCTGATATCGGAAGAGGCAGCCGCTTCGGTATTGTCGGAAGGCGCATCCACGGCAGTGATATCACCGGCCGTGTCTGTATCCGCGGTGTCTTCCGAAAACGTCTCCCGGTCCTTTCCTGACTTGGCCTGCGTCGTCTCACTGCCTTCGCTCTCGGTCTTAGCCAGCGTCGGTTCACTGCTTTTGCTTTCGGTCTCAGCCTGCGTGGCTTCACTGCCTTCGCTTTCGGTCCCGGTCTGAGATGTAACTTCGCCTTCGGTCTCAGTCTCAGTCAGAACTGTATCACTGCTTTCCTTCTCAGCCTGAGCTGCTTCGTCGCTTTCGTTCCCGGCTGCAGCCTTCGCCCCGCTGTCTGCCTTCGCCTGGACCTTTTCCCAGAAGGTGTCGGGGAGGGGATAGAGCCCGTAATCCGTGCCCAGAAGATAGAGGCGGTCGCTGCCCGCTATGCGGACATAACTGTTGAAGTCCTTTTTGCCGATATAGAGTCCGTCCTCGTGGACGTAGGCTGTGTCCAGGATATTGTCGGCCAGGGTATAGGTGCTGGAGGGGCTCACGAAGAAGGTATGGATGCGGGCCTCTGCGGAGAGAGTCTCCGGGGACCTGCCCGCCAGGGGCTTTGCCCCGGCCAGCTCCTCGGCCGTCAGGGTTCCTTCGTAGATTCCGTAGAGGAAATTTTCCGGGGGAGCATCCGTTTTCTCAAAGTAGGCGGCCATGGCCTGGACGGAATACTTGTCCAGGGCCATGCCGTAGAGAGTCTCCCGCGTGGCCTCAGGGTCCTTATCGTAGAGGCCGTACCGCTCAAAGAGAATCATGCCTGCAAGGCAGGCCAGGGCGGCGGCGCAGGCCATGAAGAGAAGGAAGGCGGCCAGAAGCTTGGCGCCGGTCCTTCCTTTTATTTTATTTGTCATGAAGACTCACATCCTTTCCATGCGGTACCCCCTGCCCCAGACCACCTTGATGTAGCGGGGGGAGGAGGGATCGATTTCGATTTTTTCGCGCAGATGACGGATGTGAACGGCCACGGTGTTCTCCGCCTCGAAGGGCGCACCGTGCCAGACAGCCCGGTAGATCTCTTTTGGTGAATAGACCACGCCGGGATGCTCCATGAGGAACTTGAGAATGTTGTACTCAGTGGGGGTCAGGGGCACCAGTTCTCCGTCGACCCGGACCTCCTTGGCACTGTCCATCAGGGAAATACCGCCCAGGGTGAGTTCATTTTCCTGAGCAGCTTCCAGGTCACCCTGCCCGCCGAGGCGGGTGTAGCGCCGAAGCTGGGACCGGACGCGGGCCAGAAGCTCCATGGGGTTGAAGGGCTTGGTCACGTAGTCGTCGGCGCCCAGGGTCAGACCCTCGATCTTGTCCGTGTCCTCGCTCTTGGCGGTCAGGAGAATGACCGGCACATTGCTCACGGCCCGGATCTTCTCCATGGCCTCGTAGCCGTCCATGACCGGCATCATGAGGTCCAGGAGGACCAGCTGCACGTCCTCGCGCTCCACTGCCTCGACGGCTTCCTTCCCGTTCCTTGCTGTCACCGTGGCGTACCCGGCGGTCTCCAGGTAGATGCGGATGGCGTTCACGATATCCTTTTCATCATCGCAGATCAGTATTTTGTACATATTCAGAGGGCCTCCCTTTGTCTCCCATTTTAGGGACCGGACGGTTAATAATCTATGGGGTAATTCATTAATACTTTTTTAAGATTTGGCATCCTTGAACCGCCGGACAAGCCCGGCGGGAAAAAAGAACGGCTGAGGCAAATGAGGACACCGGCAAAAAAAAGCACCGGCCCGCGGCGGGCAGGGGATGGGTCCTTGCCATCCTCCTTCCGCAAACCGAGGGGCGGTGCGTCGGTCCTGGGCCGGAGGGCCTCAGCGGGCCAGCTCAGCCAGGAACATCTCGTAGTAGTCGTCCTCGCCGTCCAGGACAGGGGAGTTCTCCCCGCCCCCGTTGGTGCTGCGCTTGATGGCAGCGTAGTCGCTCTCGCCGGCCTCAATCAGGTCCATGACCGAGAGGGGGCAGCCGCATTCTGCGCAGATGGCGCAGAAGTCGCCGAGGGGGTTCTGCCCTGACCGGGTGGCCAGGAGCCTGGCGCGGAGATCCGCGTCGGAGCGGGCTTTCACTTTCATGATATCCAGGATTTCATCGACAGTCATGGGGGACCTCCTTTCGGTGAGGGAACCGTTGAAACATGGGAGAGCCGGGTATTTACCTTTATCATACACCGGACCGGGCATGAGAGAAAGCACTTTATTTCCAGCCTTCGTCCACTTTCGGATGCCCGCGTACATCTCTTTTCCGGATATCATAGCACCTGCTGACGGATTTGTCACCTGCTCCGCCCCCTCATATCCCTGCAAGTCGATATTGCTTTGATTTCCGAAATGTTGTAGAATGATGCGATTGAAAAACACCTCATAGCTTACGCATTTACTGGCGATTTCTGCCGGGAGGACGGCACGGAGCGGTAAACTGCAGACCCAAAAACTATGACGGTCAGGAGGTCTTATGTCTCAGAGAATGCTTCTTATTTATAATCCGCGTGCCGGCAAAGGGTCCTTTTCCCCGAGACTGGGTGAAGTGGTCGATATGTTCGTGAAGGGCGGGTATGAAGTCATGGTACACCCGACCCAGGGTCAGGGAGACGCCGTCCATGTGGTCAGGGCGCTGTCCGAGGATATCGGACTTGTCGTGGCAGCCGGCGGCGACGGCACGCTGGATGA
>CACXEL010000342.1 GCA_902766655.1 uncultured Lachnospiraceae bacterium
GCATGTTGCAGACGTCGTTCACATTGACAGCTGCAGCCATGCGGCGGATCTCCTCCATGGGGGTCTGCGGGGCGTATTCGAGGGCCTGTTCCCAGGTCAGGGCACCGGGCATCCGGAAGCCGACCGTGATGACGTTGCGCAGGAAGGGCAGGCGCCTGCAGTGAAGGGGCTCACCCGGCTTGCTGTCCCGCATCTCCGGGCAGAGCTCGTCCATGATCTTCTCATAGTTGGAATCCCGGTAACCCTGGATCATGACCAGGGTGTGGGTGTCCGACTGGCGGAGCAGGTACTCGGCCTCATGAATCTTGTAAGCGGTGTTCATGGTGACAAGGACCGCGCCGATCTTGGTGGCAGCCCAGAAGGTCAGGAACCACTGGGGCACGTTGGTGGCCCAGATGGTGACCTTGGAGCCGGCTCTGACGCCCAGCGCGACCATGGCCCTGGCGACCTCGTCGACGTCGTCACGGAACTGGCTGTAGGTCCTGGTATAGTCCAGGGTCGTGAACTTGATGGCCGTCTGGTCCGGGAACTCCTCCACCATGGTATCCAGCACCTGGGGGAAGGTCTTGTCGATCAGGGCGCCCTTCTTCCATACATATTTTCCCTTGTGGCGGTTGCTCCAGTAAAGGTGACGCTCACCGCGCTTGGTGTTCTGGAAGGGGCTCATGATGCTCTCAAAATGCGTGAGGATGATCTCGATGTCCTCCAGGCCCTCGATCCAGGCCGGATTCCATTCAAGGGACACATACCCGTCGTAATTGACCGACCGAAGAGCGTTCATAAGGTCCTTGAGGGGCAGACCGCCGTCGCCGATCAGCTCAGGGGTGACCACACCGTCCTTCTTTGTAAAATCATGGATATGGACGTGGCGGACGTAGGCTCCGAGATTGGTGATTGTCCGTTCCGCGTCTTCACCGGAGAATACGGTGGTCGTGTGCATATCCCAGAGGGCCGCCAGCTTGTCGTCCGAGAAGCGGTTCAGCAGGTCGCGAAGGCGGGCTGTGTCGCCATAAGCGCCACAGGTCTCGACCAGCACACTGACCGGACGGTTTCCGAGCGTCTCTCTGACAAATGTAAGCGCCTCAACGGCCTTGTCCATGTCAGGCTCGTCCGTGTGGATGCCGATGTTGTCGATGCCGAGGTTCACGGCCAGCTCCAGGCTGTCGGCGAACTCCCTGGCGAAATCAGGGGACGTGAAGTCATTTACCGTGTTCAGGCAGGGTAAATGAAGCCCTCTCCCGATCAGGTTCCTTCTCACGGAAGCAGCCCGCTCCGGGTTGGCCGGGCCGGCCTTCCCCTGAAGGACCGGTCCCTGAATATCGTAAAGCTCGATGCCCTGCATGCGGGTGTAGACGGCCACCTCACAGAACTCATCCCAGCTGATATTATTCCAGTTCTGAATTGAAAAAGACAGTTTCAAACCACATTCCTCCTTGTCTTTCCTTGACACATGACCGGCCTCGGCAGCTCCTTCGGCCGGCGGACCCTCGATCTTACGCTTCCTCGTAAACGATCTTATTGAGGGCGCTCAGGTAGGCCCGGATGGATGCGCCGATGATGTCGGTGGAAATACCGTTGCCGGAGTAGACGCGGCCGCCGGCCCTGAGCTTGACCAGGGCACTGCCCATGGCGTCGCGGCCCTCGGTCACAGTCTGGATCTGGAAGTCGTCCAGTTCATAGTGGTGGCCGATGATCTGTTCGATGGCCTCGAAGGCGGCATCGATGGGGCCGTCGCCGATGCCCACGCCCCGGACGTCTTCTCCGTCCTTGGTCAGGAGAATATTGGCTGTAGCAGTGATCACATTACCGCTGTTGATGACATAGTTCTTGATCTTATAGGTGGAGGGGACCTGCATGGCGGTGGTCGCGATGATGGCATCCAGCTCCTTGGTTCCGACGAACTGCTTCTTGTTGGCTACCCGGCGGAAGGCCTCGTATACCTTGGCGTAATCATCCTCGGTCAGGTCGTAGCCCATCTGACGGACGACCTTGGAGACCTCGCCGATATCGTCGTTGCTGTCAAGGCAGACGTTGGCGATGTCCTCGAGGGCGACGTTGCCGAAGCGGGTGACCTCCTCGTTGTCCGGCTCAAGAATTCTGGCCAGCTGGAGTGTGGCACGGTGAAGCTCGGTCACGCGGATGTTGGTGCAGATATCCAGGGCAGAGCCCTTGACCTCGACGAACTTGGCCAGCTCCTCCATGGTGGTGTGGCCGTTCTTGATGGCCGTGCACTTGATGCCGACGGCGCCTTCACGGATGGCGGCTGCGGCGCAGGCGAGAGCCATGCCCATGGAGTCGCTCACTTCGACGTAGAGCTCGATATCCGCAAGCCCCGGCACATTGGCCATGACACCGGAAATGAAGGCACCGAACTCCTCGGGCAGCATGATGCCTGCAGTATCACAGACAGTGATCTTGTTGGCTCCGGCGGCGATGGCCGTGTTCAGGACCTTGTAGAGGAAGTCCGGCTCGGCGCGGGTGGCGTCCTCAGCCGAGAACTCCACGAACTCGCTGTAGAAACGGGCCATCTTTACCTGCTCCTCCACCAGGGCAAGCATGGCAGCAGCCTTCTTGTGACAAATATATTCCATCTGGACGGTGGACACCGGGGCCAGGATGTTGAGCTTGGGCTTTCTGGCGGGCTTCACACTCTCCCAGGTCTCTTCAATATTGCCTGTGGCGATATCCACGGCGGCTGAGATGCGGGTCACTACCATGGAAGCAATTGTGCGGTTGGCCAGCTGGTCTGCACGGCTGCCGGAAATGGGGGCCAGCTCGATGGTGTCCGCCTTGAGGCGGTCCAGCGTTCTGGCAATCTCCAGCTTCTCCTTGAAGGAGAGCTCCTTGCCGCGGACGGCGGCAGCCTGTCTCAGTGTCATGTCGATGAACTTAAGTGTTTTCATTTTTATACTACCTTTCTTTGCCAAAAGTGCATCCTGCCAACGGCTTGCCCGGAATCCTTTCGCAAATAAAAAATCCCAGAGGCTCATTGACTTTCCTGAACCTCTGGGACGACAAGAATCTATCCTATCGCGGTACCACCCAGATTGCCGCTCGCGCAGCCACTCTGCAGTACTCAAATAAGTACCCGGCCTTGGTAACGGGGCCAACCGGGTCTCCCTACGCAGCCGAGGCCTTCAGGAAACCTGCTCGGGCATGAGACTGCTCCTTGCACTCACTCCGGCTCTCACCAGCCGCCGGCTCTCTGTGGTGGTCGACAATTCGCATAGTGCCGTCACAGCATTTACAGCGTTTCGCTGATTAGAAATTCTATACGAAAACCGTCTTCTTGTCAACAAGTAAATGGGGGGAAAATCTGCGGTCTGCGGCCTCCATCATGCGGCATCTTTGACAAATACCAGCTCCTTGTCGAACTCTTCGGTGGAAAGAACTACGGAAAGGGAGCCATCCTCATTGATAGTGGCCTCGTCGGCTGTCTCAGTGCCGTCCGCGCGCCGGGACTCCATGGTGACCTTATTGCCGCTCACAGAGTAAGTGCCTTCCGTGTAAACGTTGTCGTAAATTTCCTTCAGGTAATCATCGCTCATCATATCCGCGACCAGGCCGTCGATGAATTCCTGGATATTCGCATAGCCCATGGATTCGATGATGGGATCGATTTCATCCTCGGCAATTCCCTCGGCGACCAGGGACTGCCGCACGAAATCCTCCGAGTACAGTTTTTTCACGGAAGAGATCAGGGAATCGGTGTCGACCGAAAGGACGAAGCTGCCGCCATCGGACAGAACGAGCTGAAAATTCATGGTGACAGGCTCGGAGATATCCTGTCCCTGAAGACCGATCATATCCGTCATGTCAAAGACGCTGGTGTAGGTTCCCTTCACATCCACGGATGAGCTGCAGGATGTAAGGACCAGAACAGCTGTCAGCAGTGCGGTCAGCAGGATTGAAACCCTCTTTTTCATTTTTCCCTCCTAATACATGAATAGTTCTGTTACAACACCCTGGAAAAGTATACATCATATCGCACGTTGGAAACAAGTCCGTCGTACATGGTATTTTTTTATAAATAGTCGGATACAATCTGCCGTCACAGGGGGGTACTGCCCCTTTCCTTCCCTGAATTCCGCATCACGATCCTGCCCGGGTCCTTGATGAAACTACAGGGATTTGATACTATAACATAAAAATGAAAGCAAAGAAGGTCTCTGCATGTCTAAATCAGAAAACACCCCCACTCCCCTCCTCCCCTTCTCCTCCGACTACATGGAGGGCTGCCATCCGGCCGTCCTCACCAGCCTGATCAGGACAAACCTGGAGCACACGTTCGGCTACGGGACAGACGAATACACTGCCTCCGCCAAAGAGAAGATCCGCCTGGCAGCCGCCTGCCCGGATGCGGACGTGTTTTTCCTCGTAGGCGGTACGCAGACCAATTCGACCGTCATCCGCTGCCTTCTGCGCCTCTGGCAGGGCGTGATCGCGGCGGACACGGGCCATATCGCCACCCACGAGGCCGGCGCCATCGAGGCGGGCGGCCATAAGGTCCTTACTCTCCCCCACAGCCTGGGAAAGATCCGTGCGGAGGCAGTGGACCGGTACGTGAATGATTTCCTGGCGGATGGGAATCATGCACACATGGTGGCGCCGGGCATGGTCTACATTTCCCAGCCCACCGAGTTCGGCACGCTCTACTCCCTCAAGGAGCTGACCGCCATCAGCGATGTCTGCCGCCGGCACGGACTTTTCCTCTATGTGGACGGGGCCCGGCTGGCCTACGCCCTTGCCTCACCCATGAACGATGTGACGCTGGCCGATCTGGCCCGCCTCACGGACGTTTTCTACATCGGGGGGACAAAATGCGGCGCCATGTTCGGCGAGGCTGTGGTCATTCCCGATCCGTCTCTTCTGCCCCACTTCTTCACTCTCATCAAACAGTGCGGCGCCCTGCTGGCCAAAGGGAGACTCCTGGGTGTCCAGTTCGATACGCTCTTTACCGACGGACTCTACGAAAAGATCGGCAGTGATGCCGTGGGCTACGCCGCCAGGATCCAGGATGCCGTCAAGGCCTGTGGCTGGCCGCTCTATCTGGATTCCCCCACCAACCAGGTCTTCCCGGTCCTGACCGATGACGAGCTCTGCGCTTTGGAGAAGGAAGCGGATGTGAGCTTCTGGGAAAAAGCGGACGAAGGCCACACCGTCATCCGGATTGCCACGAGCTGGGCGACCACGGAAGCGGACGTTGAAAAGCTGATCGCGCTCCTGAAGACAATCAGAAAGTGAAGGCGGTGACTGTATGAGACTGGACAAATTTCTTTCAGATATGGGCGTCGACAGCCGCAGCGGCATCCGGAAGAAGGCCGGCTGGGGCCGGATCAAGGTCAACGGCAAGGTGGTGCGGGATCCAGGCTTCGCCGTTCCGGAGGGAGCAGAAGTTGTCTGTGACAAAGTCACGGTGGTCTACGAGGCCTTTTCCTACTATATGCTCAACAAGCCGGCTGGCGTCATTTCCGCGACGGAGGACAAGAGGAGTCAGACAGTGCTGGACCTCATCACGGAGACCAAACGCAAGGACCTCTTCCCGGTGGGCCGGCTTGACAAAGACACCGAGGGACTTCTCCTCATCACCAACGACGGTGACCTCTCCCACCGCCTGCTCTCGCCAAAACGGCATGTCGACAAGCTATATTTTGCCCGGATCAAGGGCACGGTAAATGAAGACCATGTCAAAGCCTTCGCGGACGGACTCAAGGTGTCCGATGACCTGACCTGTCTTCCCGCAAAGCTCGAGATCCTCTCGGCGGAGGATATTTCGGAAGTACACGTCACGATCCGGGAGGGAAAGTTCCACCAGATCAAGCGGATGTTCGAGGCCCTTGGGATGGAAGTCATTTATTTGAAGAGGCTGTCCATGGGAAGCCTTATACTGGACCCTGACCTTTCACCAGGCTCCTACAGACGCCTTACAGAAGAAGAGCTGACTGCGCTCAACGCTCTCACTGGCAGAATATAAATGAAGACTTTGCGTCCGGAATATATAACATTCCGGACGTGTTTTTTATTTTGCATTCATTAATCCGTTTTTAATCCCGACATGATATGATGACTGTGCAGATATGTCCAATAAATCGTACAGACCTACAGCCGGCACCAGCCGGATCTTATGACCGGGAGGGACAGAATGAGAGTTCTTGTTGTGGAAGACCAGCGGGATCTTAACGAAATCATCGTTCGGAAGCTGAGGACAGAAGGATATGCCGTCGATGCATGCACGGATGGCACAGAAGCATTATACTGTATAGAAATGAATGAATACGACGCCATCGTTCTGGA
>CACXEL010000343.1 GCA_902766655.1 uncultured Lachnospiraceae bacterium
CTGAGGGACGGACCTTTTTCCCACTTTTTCCCATTTTGGGAAAAAGTGGGAAAAAGGTCCGTCCCTCAGTCCCAGTTTCCGTCCCTCAGTCTCACATTCTCAGGCTTCCGCTTCCACACCAAGCAGGCGGTTGAGCGCGACCAGCCCCTGGTCGAATTGCTCCTGGGTGATGGCCCGGCGCTCAAGGAACATTTCCAGTGTCGCCTTCTCCTGGCGGAAGAGCCGCATGTTCTTCTCCGCGTAGGACAGGCTTTCCCAAAGTTTCTGTTCGTTCATTTCCTGCATGGTGTGCCTCCTGGTTCAGATTCATTTCTTTGATATGTGGTGCGCGGGGGTTGGCCGCGACTGTTATTATACTCAAAAAAACGAAATCCTTCCATTGTACAATCTTACGAAGATTTGGGGGCTATTTTCTACATCAGGGGGGTGGTACTGAGGGACGGAAACTGGGACCCAGGGACGGACCTTTTTCCCAAATTGGGAAAAAGGTCCGTCCCTGGGTCCCAGTTTGGGAAAAAGGTCCGTCCCTCAGTACCACCCACACCTCACCTGCACTTGTGCCCGGAGGCGGCCTCGAAGTTGAACTTCACGATCCCCAGGTCCAGCCTGGTCATGGCGCCGCGGCCGGGGGTGATCACGGCCTCGCCGTCCTTAAGGGAAATGAAGAACTTCTGCTGGTTCATGGCGGTCGGGGCCATCATGGCCGCCTTCACGCCGTTTTTGAACCATGTCGGCATCTCCGCCACCGGCACGTCACAGATTTTTCCCAGCGGCTTGTCCTTGTGGCGGACGCCGGCGTTCTCACCGATGCCGACGGCGATGATGCAGACCAGGCGCTCGTCCTCCCCGACTGCTGCCTTGCACTTGCCGCGGCTGTAGGTGCCGCCGATCCAGCAGGTATTGAGGCCCAGAGTCTGAGCGGTCAGGACGATCTTCTGGCCGTAATAGCCGCCCTTCTCGTCCAGGTCCGGGAGATCGGCGGGGCCGACGACGGCGATGTAGTTGTTTGCATTTTTGAACATGCCGTAGTGGCCCAGGAGGATCTTGAAGCAGTCCGGGTCGTCGACGATCAGCTGCAAATGAAGGCCGCTCTCCTCGTTGCAGGCGGCGATGAGCGCCGTGAGCTGGTCGCGGACCTCCGCCGGGATGGGGTCTGTCCGGTAGCGGCGGACGCTGTGTCTTGCGATGATGGCTTCCTTGATATCCATGGTATTTCTCCTTTCTTGGGGATTCTGAGAATCAGGGACTGGGAAAAAGAACCGTCCCCTTTCCCAGTCCTCCTCAAAATCACTCGCTTCTCCCGCAGAGGAACCGGCTCACGCCGACGTCGTAGATCGTGATCTTGTTCCCGTGCAGCTCGCCCGGCACGCCCGCCGCCGTGCCGTCCAGGATGGCCCGCGCGCCGGCGATCAGCTTCGGGATGACCTCCTTGCCCACCGGCATATCGGCGTGCGAGGGGTAAATGCAGTCAAACTCGCGTTCCATCTCCCACACGTGCTCCAGCCCCAGGATGTAGGCCTCCATGTCCCGGTGCTGGCCGAACATGAAAATGTTTCCATTTTCCTGGATCGGGTCCCCGCCGATCAGGCACCGGTCGTCCACGTCCAGGAGGGAAATGCTGCCCGGCGTGTGCCCCGGTATGTGAACGGCCTTCACCGTCCGGCCGCCCAGGTCGAAGGTGGTGCCCTCGTAGACGGGCTTCATTTTCCCGGTGCCGACCGGGCCCTGGTGATAGAGGAAAGCCTCCGACGGGTGCATGTAGAAGGTGTCGAAGGCGCCGTTCCCGCCGACGTGGTCCCGGTCGGCGTGGGTGTTGACCAGGAAGAGCGGCAAGGGTGTCAGCCCGGCGGCGATGGCCCGGACGTCGAGGCCGGTCATGCCGGTGTCGACGACCATGGCGCGGTCATTTCCCGCCAGGACGAAGATCCGGACGCCGCCGTCCTCGATGGCCCAGGTGCCGGCGTAGAGTTCCCTGACTGGTGTTTCCATACGTGTCCTCCCTTCACAGTGCGGTTCGTTAAAGAATCTGATGTAAACAGTATAGCAGATGGTGCGGAGAGGGGAGAAACTTTTTGAGACCGAGGGAGAGGTCTTTTTCCCCGGAATCAATGTATTAGGAAAAAGTCCCCTCCCTCAGTTCCATCTGCATCTCTCCTGAAGTATAATAGTATAAACTTTTTGGAGGTGAATCATGACAGTCATAGCGCTGCTCATCAGCTACATCCCATCCCTTCTGATCTACTTCTGGCTCAGGAACATGAAGGATGACCCGGACCACCGCCGCACCTGCCGAAAGCTCCTTCGGAACGGCATGCTGGTCGTCCTTGGCGTCACGCTTTTCTCCCTGACCGCCAACATCCTTTGGGCTCTGCTCGCGGGGGATAAGGTCAGCCCCCTCCTCGACGCGGCCTTCCACGATTTCATCCTGGCCGCCCTCTCCGAGGAGACCGTCAAGCTCTGCATGGCGGGCCGCCTGATCAAAAAGAACCGCGGGACCATCAGCTGGCTCGACACCGCCATCTACGTGACCATAGTCGGGATCGGCTTCACCCTGGTCGAAGACGTAGTCTATATGTTCTCCACCAGCATCATCCACATCCTGGTCCGCGGCCTCACGTCGCTCCACGTCTTCTACGGCATGTTCATGGGCTGGTACATCGGCAAGAGCAGGTACACCGGGAAGAAGCGGTATGCCGTCATCGGCTTCCTCGTTCCCTGGTTCCTGCACGGCATGTACGATTTCTCCCTCTCCGAGGAATTCGGGGCCTTAAATGACAACCTGGTCTTCGTGCCCTTCCTTGTCATTCTGGTGACCTTGATCATCGGCATCCGGATGATCCTCAATATCCGCAAGGCGAAAAATGACGATCAATACCTGACGCCGGTCCTTTGAGCCCGCGGGTGGGTGGGACGCAGGGACGGAAAATGAGACTCAGGGACGGACCTTTTTCCCAAAATGGGAAAAAGGTCCGTCCCTGAGTCTCACTTTGGGAAAAAGGTCCGTCCCTGCGTCCCAGTCGTCACGCGACCGTGATCGCGTCGTACCGCCCGGCCCCGATGATCCGCTCCATGGCCTCCACCGGCGTCATCCCCACGCACTGCATGACCTGCCGGAAGACGGCGGCGGACTGGCCGGAGACCAGCTGCACGCCCGCCCTCTTCGCGTCCGCGTGGAAGACGTCATGGCGGGAAGCCACGTTCCAGAAAATGATGTTCGGAATCTGATACCCGTGCCGCCGGAACTTCGCCTCCATCTGCTCGTAGAAGGTCCAGTTCCGGTCGCCGCACCAGTCAATCTCCATGTCGGAAATGACGACCAGCGCCTTCGGCATCTCCTCCGCCGGCACGTGATTGTTCACCGCGATCTTCAGCACATGGGAGAAGGCCGCCTGCAGGTTGGTGTTGTTCTGCCAGTCGTTCATGTCGATGGACCGGAGCTTCTGGGCCAGCGTCTCGCCCTTCAGCATGTGGATCCGGGAGGTCCCGGAGAAGGACATGAACAGGTTGTGGTAGGGCCCGGTGTTCCGCTCCGCGAAGTAGACCGCCAGGCCTACGGAGGTCGCCAGCGGGCGGCCGTGCATGGAGCCGGAGGTGTCCGCGATGACCATGGCGTTGGTGCCGGCCGGGACATAGTCCGGGAGCTGGCGCCACTGGGCCTCCAGGGTCTCATTTTCCGAGATACGGCAGCCTGCCCAGCCCATCTCCATCACCTTTTCGATGATGTCGTAGGGGTACAGAGTGGCGGAGTGGATGACCGCCTCCCCGGTCACCGCCCTCTGGATGAAATTGATGTAGCGGTCATGGTCGTGCCGCATAAAGGCATTGCGGTATATCATCATGGCCCGGGAAGGGACCGCGGAGTAGCGGATCTCGTCCCAGCGGCCGGCGGACATGAGGGTCTCGACCACGCCGATCTCATGGCGCAGCGCGCGGACCATCCGCTTGAAGTCATATACCCTGTAGCCCAGCTTCCGGGCGGTCAGGATGCCGAGCTCCCTGGTCTTTGCCGAGGAGGCGTCGGCGGTCTTGATCCACTTGGCCAGCAGGGAGACCGCATTTCCCGCGGCGAGGTTGCGGCGGTCCTCCTCGAACTGGGCCTTCATGGCGGCCCACATTTCATTTTCGAGCGGGGTGCCGATCAGGCAGTAGAGGTCGTCGAAGCGGCCGTAGACGCCGATCAGGTCCAGGTTGGGGCGCAGGGCCTCCGGGTGATGCGCGGCCATGTACCGCATCAAGGTGCGGAAGGTCTCGCGCTCGCCGAGTCCGCCGCGCACGTCGCGCATGTAGAACACGATCTTCGTGGCGAACAGCGGGTCCTCTCGCCAGGCCTCAGAGAAGAGGCGGGCGATCCGCTCGGGCTTTGCGCCGCGGAGTGAGCCGGCCGTGCCGAAGAAATCCAGGCAGGCGTTGCCGGTGGTGTTCAGAGCCAAGGCTCCGTTTTCAGTTCGGGTAAATGCGGCGTCCTGTCGCGCCGCTGCAGCGAAATCCATTTTTCCAATCCTCCTTTCCGCTGAGTTTTTGGGAATGTGCGGGAGACGGCCTTTTTGAGAAGCA
>CACXEL010000344.1 GCA_902766655.1 uncultured Lachnospiraceae bacterium
GAGGTTGATGATCTTCTTGTGCATCTTGGCGGTGAAGCCGTAGTTGACGAACAGAGCGGCGGCGACACCGATCATGAACGGATAGTAGCTCGGGAAAACGTCCCAGATCAGCATGGCGATGACAGCGAGGGTGAGGAGAATGTTGAAGATGAAGAGCTTCGGACGCTTGAGATCGGAATTCTCGTCAGCGACAACAGACTCTGCGACCTTGACTTCGCCTTCGGTCTCGGCAAGCTTGCCGGTGAGGCCGGCGCCGCGGGCCTTCTCCTGGAAGCCGGTGAAAGCTGCGTGGGCAAGAGCGAGGATGATACCGAAGACCTGGATCGGAAGGATGGTCTGCCACAGGCTGCCTGCCTCAATACCGAGAACGGAAGCGGCACGCATGGTCGGGCCTGCCCAGGGCATCAGGTTCAGAACGCCCATGGCAAGAACGGCGATACGAAGAAGGGAGGTCCTTCTCATGTGCATGCGGTCGAAGACGGGCATCATAGCCGGAACGACGATACAGAAGGTGGAGGCGCCGCCGCCGTCCAGATGGCCGACCAGGGCGATGATGCAGGTGACGATGCAGACGCCGATGACGTTGTCGCCGACGAAGGTCATCAGCTTGCCGATGATGACGTCGAACATGCCGGCGTCAGTCATGATACCGAAGTAGAGGACGGAGAAGACGAACAGCGCGGCGGTGGGGCCGGTGCTGCCGAATCCGCTCTTGATCATGGCGGCGATGTTGTCGAAGGAATAGCGGCCGGCGATGACCAGGATCAGCGCGAGGAAGGTAGGCCATACGATGAAGGCGATGGCGGGCTGTGTTTTGCTCTTGAAGAGTGTGACAACGATTGCGATGATCGTGATAAGACCCAGAATACCAACTATTTCATTGCTCATAAAAATTGTATCTCCTTTCAAAAACCAGCACCTGTCTTGCAGGGCTCAGGGGGATATTATTCAGCAGGCTTGACCTGGCGGACAACGTCCATGATAGTGCCGTCACGGGCTTCGATGATACCTACGATGCGGTCGCCGAACTCGACGGGATCGGGCTCTCCGACGATGGAGTAAGCGATGTCGCGGAGCTCTTCGATGGTCTTGAGCGGCACAACATCCGCCTTCTGCAGGCATTCAAGCAGGTCATGGCGGTTGGGGTTGACGGCTACGCCGTAGTCGGTGACTACGATATCCACGCTCTCGCCGGGCGTGGTGACGGTCGTGACTTCCGAGCAGATCGCCGGGATGCGGCCCTGCAGCAGCGGGCAGATAACGATGGTGCACTTGGCTCCCTGGGCAGTATCCGGATGGCCGCCCTGGGCACCGGTGATGACGCCGTCGGATCCGACAACGACGTTGCAGTTGAAGTGGACGTCGACCTCAAGGGAGGCCAGGATGACGTAGTCCAGCTTGTTGACGAAAGCGCCCTTATTGAAGGGGTTCGCGTAGGCGCCGGCCGTTATGCGGTGGTGGGCCGGGTTGATGACGTTGTTGACCGCGTCAAGGTCGAAGGCCTGGGTATCCATCAGGACGCGGACCAGGCCCATATCCAGAAGGTCACACATCGGCTTGGTGAGGCCGCCGACGCCGAAGCCCATCTTGATGCCGCGCTCCTGCATGATGCGGGTCAGGGAGATGGTGGAGGCGATGGAAGCGCCGCCGACACCGGTCTGATAGGAGAAGCCTTCCTTGAAGTAAGGCGTATTGACGACGACCTGCGTGCAGTACTCAGCCATCATCAGCTTGCGCTGGTCGGTGGTGGGCTTGGCCGCGCCGGTGGCGATCTTCTCGGGGATACCGATGGCATCCACGACGCAGACACAGTCGACCTTGGTCATGGAAATGTGCGCCGGGAAGTTCGGGAACGGAACGAGGCAGTCCGTGATGGCCACGACGTACTCTGCGCAGTCGCCGTCTACATGGGAGTAGCTCAGAACGCCGCAGTTGGTCTTGCCGCCGACACCGCGGAGGTTTCCGTACTCATCGGAGGTGGGTGCGCCGATGAAGGCGATGTCGACCTTGGTCTCGCCTGTTACCAGGGAGCGGACACGGCCGCCGTGGCTGCGCATGATGGCGAGGCCCTTGAGCTTGCCGTCGGAGATGGCCTGGCCGATCTTCCCGCGGACGCCGGAGGCTTCAATGCGGGTGATGGTGCCGTCCTCGATCATGGGCACCAGCGGATCGTGGGCCTTGCCC
>CACXEL010000345.1 GCA_902766655.1 uncultured Lachnospiraceae bacterium
CTCTGCTTGGCGGCAGCCTTGCTTCCGAGCTACGTCTTCAGCCTCTCCTCCAGCTCGATGGCCAGGTATTGCTCCTGGATCTTTCGCCTCACGCTGGCGATCCCCTCCTCCTGGGTCCAGGTGGTGAAGACATTGTTCTTCAGGAGCTGCTGGGTGATGGTGCTGGCGCCCTCGGTCCGCCGGAACCGGTTCATGACGGCCACGAAGGCTGCTCGAACGATACCCTTGGGATCGATTCCGTCGTGCTGATAGAAACGGGCGTCCTCAATGGCCACCACCGCATTCTGGAGGCAGGTGGGAACCTTGTCGATGGAGACGGACACCCGGTTCGAGTTGGAGGTGGTCAGCTTCTGGAGCTGGTTGCCGTCCGAGTCGTAGATGAAGGTGGCGTAGCCGCTGGGCGCGATGTTGATCTCCGCGACCGAAGGGGCGTTGGCCAGAATACCGTTGATGATGCCGAGCACCCCGCATACGGAAATGACGACACAGCAGATGAGCGCAACAAGAACAGCGCGCAGAAGCAATACGCCTACCCGCCTCTCGATTTCCTCTGTGGAGGATTCAAAGAGATCCTCTTTTTTCTCAAGTCCTAGTCTTGTATAATCCATGCCGTTATTATATCAAATGCCGGAGGCAAAGTAAAATAGATTTGTATCTGTTCAGCACCCCGCGGGGCCGTGATGCCACTGTGCCGCGGGCGGTCAGAGGCTCCGAAGGGTTTCAGATTCCGATAGGTGACAGGGAAGGGTCAGCTCTTCAGCTCCCGGATCGTGACAGCCGCGATCGGAAGAGCCATGAGGAAGGTGCAGAGGTCGGCGCAGGACTGCGTCATCTCAAGCCCCAGAAGGCCCAGACAGCGGGGCAGGATGAGGATGAAGGGCAGGAAGAAGAGTCCGTTCCGCCCGACCGAGAGGATGGTCGCCTTGACGCCCTTGCCCATGGACTGGGTCATCATGTTGGTGATGACGATGAAGGCGTTGAGCGGGAAGACGGCCGACTGGAAGCGGAGGGCCACCCGGCCGATATCGATGACCGCCGGATCGTTCCGGAAGAAGCCGATGATGGAGCCGGAAAATGCAAAACATACCGCGGCGATCACGACGAGGAACAAGGTCCCGATGCGGATACAGAACCAGTAGGCTTCCAGGACCCGCTTCTTCTCGTTGGCGCCGTAGTTGAAGGCGCATACCGGCTGAAAGCCCTGGCCGAAGCCGATCAGGGCCGCGATGGCCAGCATCATGACCCGGCCGACGACCGACATGGCCGCGATGGCTGCCTCGCCCCCGAGGGAGGCGGCGGTGCTGTTCAGGATGATGACCGTGACGGAGGTCAGGCCCTGCCGGAAGAGGGAGGGCGCGCCGCCGTTCAGGATCTGCAGGAGGTAGAGGCCGTTTATGCGGATGTTCTTCGGATGGATGTGGACGTTGGGGCCGCGGTAGCTGCCGATGAGCAGGATGAAGAAGCTGACCACCTGGCTGAGGACGGTCGCCAGGGCGGCGCCGGAGACGCCCATCCCCAGGACGAAGATGCAGACCGGGTCCAGAATTATGTTGAGGAGGGCGCCGCTGACAAGGCCGGTCATGGCGTAGACGGCGCTGCCCTGGAAGCGGAGCTGGTTGTTGACGACCAGCTGGGACATCATGAAGGGGGCGCCGATGAGGATGATCCGCATATAGTGGGTGGTGTCATCCAGGATGGCCGGCGTGGCGCCGAGCAGGGCTGCCAGGGAGTTCACGTTGAGGAGTCCCAGGATTGCCGTGACGATACCGGCCAGGAAGGCCAGGAAGAAGCCGGTCGCAGCCATCTCGTTGGCTTCCTTCAGCTCGCCGCTGCCAAGCTTCCTCGAGACGAAGGTGCCGGAGCCCTGCCCGAAGAAGAAGCCCAGGGCCTGGATCATGGACATGAGGGAGAAGACGATGCCCACCGCCGCCGTCGCGTTGGTGGAGATGCGTCCCACGAAGAAGGTGTCGGCCGTGTTGTAAATGCCCGTGACCAGCATGCTGATGATGGTGGGGATGGACAGATTCCGGATCAGGGTCGGGATCGGCGTCGTGGTCATATAGATGTGGCGCTGCCGCAGGGCGTCGTTCATGTTTGCATTTTGTGGCATGGAGGCTCCTTTGGGATGTTAAGAACGCGGGGGATGTGCCGCGAAGAAAGATCAGCTGAAAGCATGTCCCTTCATTATATTGGAAAATGCACACATTTGCAAGGACAGCCGGGGCCGGAGCAACTTTTTCACTCCGAAAAGTTGCACTTTTCCGCCGTTTCATGTACACTTGAGCCCAGTGAGGTCCGTTATGAAAAATGAGTACACTACCGTCCTTGAAGGCGCGGAGCGGGAGATCGTGGAGAAAAAATCCCGCTTTATCGGGGAACTCCGCCATGTGGATACCATGGAGGAGGCCGAGGCCTTCTGGACCCAGATCCGGAAAAAATATTACGACGCCCGCCACCACTGCTTTGCCTGCGTGGTCGGCGAGCCGGGAAGTCCTTCCGAGACGCTTCGATACAGCGACGACGGCGAGCCCCAGGGAACAGCGGGCAAGCCCATGCTGGAGGTCCTGACCGGGGCCGGTCTCCATTACACGGCAGTGGTCGTGACCCGCTACTTTGGTGGGACCCTGCTGGGGACCGGAGGGCTTGTGCGCGCCTACACGAGATCCGCCCAGGAGGCCCTGGCCGCCGCTGAACTCATGACCATTGTGCGCGGGAAGAAGCTTGTGTTTTCCTGCACGTACCCCCAGTCGGGCAAGCTCCAGTACCTGATCGCCAGGGAGAATCTGCCCCAGCCCGGTATGGAATATGGGGAGAGGGTCACGGTGACGCTGCGCCTGCCTGCGGAGGCTGTGGCAGGAATCAGGAAGAAGATCATCGACGCGACGGACGGGCAGGCGGTCTTCCTCTCGGAGACGGATGAGGAGTATATCATCTGAACGCCCGACACGTCTCACATAAATCTAGAAGCAGCCGCCATGACGGACATGGCAGCTGCCTGGAGTGAACGGTATGGTCAGGCCTTCTCCGGCTCCGGATAGTCGACGCCGAAGGTCTCCACGGTGACGGACTTCATCACCTGGGGCGTGAGGGGCATGTCGCGGAAATTGGTCCTGGTCCGGGCAATCTCGTCCAGAACATCGAGGCCCTCCGTGAGGCAGCCGAATGCGGCGTAGGCGCCGTCCAGATGGGGCGCCGGGGCGTGCATGATAAAGAACTGGCTGCCGGCCGAGTCCGGATGCATGGCTCTGGCCATGGAGAGAACGCCGCGGTCATGGACCAGGGTGTTGTTGAACCCGTTCTGGCGGAACTCGCCGGGAATCTGGTAGCCGGGCCCGCCGGTGCCCGTGCCGTTGGGGCATCCGCCCTGGATCATAAAGCCGGCGATGACCCTGTGGAAGGTGAGTCCGTTATAGAAGCCTTTGTTGATAAGGCTGATAAAATTGTTCACGGTGTTGGGGGCAATCTCGGGGAAGAGCTCGGCCTTCATGACGCCGCCGTTCTCCATTTCTATTGTCACGATCGGGTTGGACATATATTTATTTTGTCTCCTTTCATACCTGTCTGCCGTGTCCGGAGGTCCGGCAGATTTCTACCGGCCGCTTATTGACCGGCCGGATACAAACCATTATAATCTTGAAGGCGCCATTCCGCAAGCAGATGAATGGATCAGCGCCGCTTTAGGGAGGATCAGAGATGGTATATGAGACCTTCAGCCCGGAGGAGACCTATGCGCTGGGCTGTGAAATCGGCCGCACGGCCGCACCCGGGGATGTATATGCTCTGACGGGCGACCTCGGTGTCGGCAAGACGGTCTTCACCAAGGGCCTGGCCGAAGGGCTGGGCGTTGCGGAGCCGGTCACGAGTCCGACCTTCACCATCGTGCAGAGCTATGATTCCGGGAGACTCCCCTTTCACCATTTTGACGTCTACAGGATCGAGGACATCGACGAGATGGAGGAGATTGGCTACGAGGACTGCTTCTACGGCGACGGTGTCAGCCTCGTGGAGTGGGCGGAGGTGATCGCTGACCTGCTTCCCGAGAATACAATTCGTATTACAATTGAGAAAGCGCCCGAAAAGGGCTTTGACTACCGCCGGATCACGGTAGGCTAAGGAGCACAAATGAAGATACTGGCAATCGATACCTCTGGCCTCACCGCCAGCGTTGCCTGCCTGGAAAATGACAACATCCTGGCAGAATACACCGTAAACTACAAAAAGACCCACTCCCAGACCATCCTGCCCATGCTGGACGAGATCGCCCGCATGATCGAGCTGGACAAGTCCACGGTGGACGCCATCGCCGTAGCCGCCGGCCCCGGCTCCTTCACCGGCCTCAGGATCGGCTCGGCCACGGCCAAGGGCCTGGGTCTTGCCCTGAAGAAGCCCATCATTGAGGTGCCTACCCTGGCGGCCATGGCCTACCAGCTCTACGGCGCCCGCGGGCTCATCTGCCCGGTCATGGATGCGCGGCGGCAGCAGGTCTACAACGGCATTTACCGCTTTGCGGGCGATACCCTGGTGACCGTCGCGGACCAGCGGCCCATAGCGGCGGCGGACCTGGCCCGGGAGATCAACAGTATGGACGCATCGCTCACGAAGGATGGCGTCATTTTTCTCGGGGATGGGCTGGTACCCTGCGGTGCTTTTCTGAAGGAACACATCGAGGTGCCGGTCAGCTTTGCGCCGCCCCACGCATGCCGGCAGCGGGCAGCCGCCGTAGCTGCGCTGGGTGCCGTATATTATAAGGAAGGAAAAGCCGTTCCCGCGGCAGACCATACGCCCATTTACCTGAGAAAATCTCAGGCGGAGCAGGAGCGGGAGAGGGCGGAGCAGAAAAATGGTCATACGTGACATGGTCTTCGACGACATATCCTTCGTCGCCGATATAGAAAAAGCCTGTTCCCTGACGCCCTGGGATGCCACGGGGCTCCTGACCTACATGCTGCGGGATGACACCATATTTCTGGTGGCGGATGACGACCCGCCCCCCGCTGACGTTGACCCGGATGACTACGAGCCGGATATCCTGGGTTACGTCGGGCTTTTGATGGTGCCCTATGAGAGCGATATTCTGAACATCACTGTCAGGACCGAGGCAAGGAGAAGAGGCGTTGCGACAGCTCTGCTTCGGGAAATCATCCGCAGAGCGCCTTCTCACGGCGTGACGGTGGTCCACCTGGAGGTGCGCGAGAGCGGTCTGCCCGCCCGCCGGCTCTATGAGAAAATGGGCTTCCGGGTGGATGGAGTCAGAAAGAATTACTACACCGGCCCCAGGGAGGACGCGGTCCTCATGACGCTGGACCTTACGGAAGCTGAGGAAGAAGAGAATGGTTGATATTTGTCTGCTGGGCACCGGCGGGATGATGCCCCTGCCCAAACGGTGGGTGACGTCCCTCATGGTCCGCTACAACGGGTCGGGACTCCTCATCGACTGCGGGGAGGGGACCCAGATCGCCCTGCGCGAGAAGGGCTGGTCCTTCAAGCCGGTGGACACCATTCTGCTCACCCATTTCCACGCCGACCACATAGCGGGTCTTCCGGGCTTTCTTCTCACCATGGGAAATGCAGACCGCACCGACCCCGTCACGGTGGTCGGCCCCAAAGGTACGACCCGGATCATGCAGGGCGTCAGGACCCTGGCCCCGGAGCTTCCCTTTGAGATCCGGGTGATCGAGATCGGGGCGGCCGAGGAGACCTTCCATCTGAACGGCATGACGATCACGGCCTTCCGGGTCAACCACAACATCACCTGCTACGGCTACGAGATCGCCATCTCAAGGGGCGGCCGCTTCGACGTGGACAAGGCCAAAGCCAACGGCATTCCGCTCAGGTTCTGGAGTCCGCTCCAGAAGGGCCAGACCATCGAGTTCGAAGGCCGGGTCCTCACGCCGGACATGGTCCTCGGCAGCGCCAGAAAGGGACTCAAGATCGTCTATACGACCGACACCCGGCCGACAGCTTCCATCACCCGCCATGCGGAAAATGCAGACCTTTTCATCTGCGAGGGCATGTACGGCGAGCCGGGAAGCGAGGCCAAGGCCCGGGACCACAAACACATGACCATGCAGGAGGCGGCCGGGATAGCCGCAAAAGCCAAGCCCGCGAGGATGTGGCTCACCCATTACAGTCCATCCCTGGTGAAGCCCGAGCTCTACATGGATTCCGTCCGGGCCATTTTCCCGGAGGTCCTTGCTGCCCGGGACGGGCAGGATATCACACTGACATTTTCGGATGAGGAGTGACATGAAGGATAACATTGACATACTGGCGATAGAGAGCTCCTGCGACGAGACCGCGGCCGCCGTTGTGCGCAACGGACGGGAGGTGCTCTCGAACGTCATCTATTCTCAGATCGATATGCATACGGTCTACGGGGGTGTCGTGCCCGAGCTGGCCAGCCGGGCACACATCGAGAAAATCAACCCCGTGATCGAGAAGGCTCTCTCGGACGCCGGCATGACCCTGGACGAGATCGACGCGGTGGCGGTGACCTACGGGCCGGGCCTGGTTGGCGCCCTCCTGGTGGGTGTTGCCGAGGCCAAGGCCATAGCCTGGGCGGCGGGCAAGCCGCTCATCGGCGTCCACCACATCGAAGGGCATATTTCCGCCAACTACATCGAGCATCCGGACCTGAAGCCGCCCTACCTGGGACTGATCGTTTCCGGCGGCCACACCCACCTGGTCATCGTGAAGGACTGGGCTGATTTCGAGATCCTGGGCAGGACCGTGGACGACGCGGCCGGCGAGGCCTTCGACAAGGTGGCCAGGGCCATCGGCCTGGGCTATCCCGGCGGCCCCAAGATCGACCGGGTGGCCAAGGCGGGAAATCCGGACGCCATCGTGTTTCCGAGGGCCAAGGTCAACAAGTCGGTCTACGACTTCAGCTTCAGCGGCTTGAAGAGCGCGGTCCTCAACTACCTGAACCACGCTGCCATGACCGGGGAGAAGGTCGACCAGGCTGACCTCGCGGCCAGCTTCCAGAAGTCCGTGGTCTCCGTCCTGGTGGAGCATACCATTAATGCCGCGAGAGAGCATGGTATCCGGCAGGTCGCCATGGCGGGCGGCGTCGCCTCCAACAGCGCCCTGAGGGCCGCCATGCAGGCGGCCTGCGACAGGGAGGGACTGAGCCTGGCCATCCCGTCCCCCATCTACTGCACTGACAATGCGGTCATGATCGGTGTGGCTGCATTTCACGAATACGAAGCCGGAACAAGAAGCGGCTGGGACCTCAACGCGGTGCCGGGCCTGAGACTTGGAGAGAGAGGAAAATGAACGCAGCCATCATTGTCGCTGCCGGGACCGGCAGCCGTATGGGCGCGGAGATGCCCAAGCAGTTCCTGAAGATCGGGGGCGAGTATATTCTGGCAAAGACTCTCCGGGCCTTTGAGGAGAGCGAGGACATCCGGGAAATCGTCCTGGTGCTTTCGCCGGAATGGATCGATTTCACCAGGCGGGAGATCCTCGAGAAGGAGGGCTTTTACAAGTTCCTGAAGATCGTTCCCGGCGGCGCCGAGCGGTACGATTCCGTCTACGCCGGTCTTCTGGCCTGCCCGGAGGCGGATTACGTGCTGATCCATGACGGTGCAAGACCATTTGTAACACAGGAAGTGATACACAGGGCCTGCGTGGAAGCTGCCGCCACGGGCGCCGTCGTTGTCGGCGTGCCGGCCAAGGACACGGTAAAGATCGTTGACGAGAACGGCTATGTGACCGAGACCCCTGTCCGCAGTCGGACCTGGCTGGTCCAGACGCCCCAGGCTTTTGAGTATGACATGATCCGCATGGCCTACGAGATCGTCCGGGAGAAGGGCATGGCAGGTGTGACGGACGACGCCATGGTCGTTGAGCTGAGCCGGCTGAGCCGGGTCCGCATGATCATGGGGGATTACAGGAATATCAAGATCACCACGCCGGACGATCTCAGGGGATACGGTGAGGAGTGACCGGAGAGCACGGTGCGATGGCTGCCGTTGCGGTTGGATTGGGGAGATGAGATACCTCCTCTGGGCAGAGACAGTTTTCTCCGAGGATATTTACGCAACAAAAAACGGGGATCTCTTTACAGAGACCCCCGGCTGAGCGGAGAGGATGGGATTCGAACCCATGCGCCCTTGCGGACAAACGGTTTTCAAGACCGCCTCGTTATGACCACTTCGATACCTC
>CACXEL010000346.1 GCA_902766655.1 uncultured Lachnospiraceae bacterium
AGAAGCGGGAGAGGGCGGAGAGCATGGTGCGGATCCCGAAGTGGTGGGTGAGGCCTGCCCAGTTGGTCCCGGCGACCTCGCCCGTGCGGGAGCTGCCCATGAACTGGGTCAGGATCTGGGAAAGAGGAGCTGCGGCCAGACCGATGGCGCAGATGGCGGCCAGAAGGACGGAAAACTCCCGGCGGATGAGCATGAGGAAAGCGTTCAGGCGCTTTTCCCGGCCTTCATTTTCCACCTGGCGTCCGCGGATGATTGTCTCAAAGAGGATGTAGAAGGCGATGAAAATGCCGGACATGTAGAAGAAATAGTAGTTGACCAGGATATAGAAGGCGAATGTGAACGTCAGGAGGAAGAACCGCGGGCGGGTCGGCTTGTCCAGGAAGAGCTGGAGGATCCACATGGCCAGGGTGAAGGTGAAAATGCAGACACCGTAGGTGTAGTTCTGTCCCCAGCCGACCATGTAGCCGGAATAGGCCCAGATGACGGCCGCGAAGACGCCTGCCGTCCGGTCCCTGAAAAGGCGGCTGAAGAAGGCGTAGCCGGTGAGGGCCGTCAGCAGGTGGAGCAGGTACTGGTGGACCAGGATGACCACCGGGAACCAGGCTTCCCCGAAGGCAATCAGAAGGAACTTCAAGGGATTTAAGTACTGAATGGCGAAAAGAGCCGTGCTGCCGCCCAGCCCGTTGATCAGGGTATAGCTGCCCAGGGCTCCTTCCTCATAGAGATGGGAGAGCATCATGAGGGTGGGGAAGGAGGAGGAGAGGGAGTCCGACCCGATGTCGCTGTACATGAAGACCGCATTCCCAAAGAGGAAGCGGCTGTAAAGGCCCGCGTAGACCAGGGTCGTCGTGAAAATGAGTACCGGCAGGGGCAGCCGGTCCGACAGATATTTTTTCTCCATGATGCCTCCTTATGTTCTCCGGCGATCATTGCCGTGTAACAAAACTGCTCCAAAGCAAAAAGATCTTCCTCCGGCCGGCCACGACAGTGAGGAAGATCTGAGCAGACAAATGTCAGCGGGAATAGAAGCTGAGTACGCCCTCTATGACGCGGGCCGTGTCTTCCGGCGCGATCCTGTAGTAGAGGGGCAGTCTCAGGAGACGGTCACTCTCCCGGGTCGTATAGACGTCCTCACCAGAGAAGCGGCCGAATTTGAGGCCTGCGGGGGAGGAGTGGAGGGGGATGTAATGGAAGACAGCCAGGATGCCCCGGTCCTTCAGGTGCTGGATCAGGGCTGTGCGCTCTGCCAGGTCCCGGGCCTTGATGTAATACATGTGGGCGTTGTGCGTGCAGCCTTCGGGGATGACCTGGGTCTCGATGAGTCCGGCTTCCCGGAGAGGCTTCAGGGCTTCGTCGTAGGTATGCCAGGTCCGCATGCGGTCCTCGAAGATTTCGTCGAACATCTCCAGCTGGGCCAGGAGGTAGGCTGCGTTGATATCGCTGGGCAGGTAGGAGGAGCCATAGTCGACCCAGGTGTACTTGTCCACCTGGCCGCGGAAGAAGCGGCTCCGGTCGGTGCCCTTCTCGCGGCAGATCTCCGCTTCATCCCGCTTTTCCAGCGTAGGCAGAAGCAGAGCGCCGCCTTCGCCCATGGAATAGTTCTTGGTCTCGTGGAAGGAGAAGCAGCCGAAGTCGCCGACGGTGCCCAGGGCCTTCCCCTTGTAGTATGAGCCGACGGCCTGGGCGGCGTCCTCCACGACCTTGAGGCCGTGACGGCGGGCGATGTCCAGAATGGTATCCATTTCACAGGCTACGCCGGCGTAATGGACGACCGCAATGACCTTCGTGCGGTCCGTGATGGCCGCCTCGATCTTTGTTTCGTCAATGTTCATGGTGTCCGGCCGGATGTCCACGAAGACGAGCCGGGCTCCTCTGGCCACGAAGGCGTCCGCGGTGGAGCAGAAGGTGTAGGAGGGGAGGATGACCTCATCGCCCGGGCCGATGCCGGACAGGATGGCGGCCATCTCCAGGGCGGAGGTGCCCGAGGTGGTCAGGTAGACGGCTGCCGCGCCGGTCTTCTCCTGAAGGAAACGGTGGCACTTTTTGGTGAAAGGCCCATCTCCGCATATTTTCTTGTTGGCAAAGGCCTGCGCTATGTAGGCAGACTCTTTCCCCGTGATTGGCGGTACGTTGAAATCGATCATAGTCCTGGTCCTTTTAGTATTGTAGGAACTGCCATCAACAACTCAGAATAATCAACCATCAGGTATAAGTAAGATAACTGTTCAGCACTCCTGCCATACAGCTTCTGAACAATAACGGCGGTTGCTCACAGAGCACGCGCCCTAAATGCCGGAGGCTGAACATTTACACATTTTATAACGCCCCGGGCCGGACTGCAAGGGTAAAAACCACTTGGATCAAAGACAGCCGTAATCTCCGGGAATATTGGGGTAGAGCAGGTTCCTGCCGGCCTTATCCAGCACCTCCGCGCGGGCAAGGATCCTGCCGGTGGCCGCATCCACTTCTGCCCTGTCAGCGCCGCGGACATAGCAGCGGGCAACGTATGGCTTTGTCTGGGGCGAACCGATCCGTTCGCCTTCCCTGTAGAAAAGCCGGCTGTAGACGACCGCCGGATCCGCGAAGGCGTCCCGCATGGGGGCGGCGTCTGCGATGAAGCCGTCTCTGCCGTGGAAATAGACCACCGCCGCGCAGGAGCTCCCGAAGGGATCGCCGGATGCGAGCAGGCCGTCCAGCGCGCCGTCTTCGAAGGCGGCAGCCAGGAGAAGCTCCTCAATGCTGAAGCCGCAGGCATATTCGATGAGCTCGTGTTCGTATCCCAGAAAGCGCGCCGCGATCTCGCCGACCATAAAGCCCTTGTCCTTTGACCAGTAGAACTGCATGGACAGGGGGCCTTCCTTCTGGCCGGTCCGCCCGATATAGCGGGTGAGGGCGTCAAGGGCAGGCGCATAGACGTACCGGATGAGCCGCGACGGATACACGTTGCGGGTCGAGAGCGGAATATCCGTCGCGTTGTGAGCCGTCTTCTCCCGGTCGGCCAGGCCGAGCACATGGACCTTTCCGTGGCGGACCCAGCACTGAACGTTGAACTCAAAGCCGTCCGCATACTCCTCGGCCAGGATTTTCTTCTGCGGGGAGGTGCTGCAGCACTCGTCGAAGCGTTCCCGGATCTCCCCGGGCGTTCTTACGATGGAAAGGCCGCGTGACCCGTACATGTCCACGGGCTTTATGACCATGGGAAAGGCAAGGCCGGCCAGGTCCTCATTTTTGAAGTCTTTCGTGAGCAGGGCGGAGCCCGGCGTCGGGATTCCCAGCTCCTCGCATGTCCGGTTGGTGGTCAGCTTGTCCCGGTACCAGGGCAGCTGGGCGGGCGTGAGGTGGCAGGGCAGCTGGGCCAGATCCGCGATCCGGACCATGCACTCCAGAAGCAGGTCCGAGTAGGCGGTGGTGATGGCGCCGGCCTTCTCACGGTGCGCAATCTCGGCCACTGCTTCGGCGTCGCGTACGTCAACGTCGTAGGCGGCGCCTCCGAGCGAGAGGGCCTTCCGCTTGGCGGGAGCGCCGGGATAGCCGTCGACCACGACGGGGCGGATGCCGCGGGAGGCGGCCAGGACGGTCAGGGGGACGAATTCCTCGAGACCGCCGAGAATCAGCAGGTTCTTGGACATATCATGTTCTCCATGGGGCGGGAGGACCGCCCGGGGCAGCAGATGACGGGAAGAGAGAGGGTTCGGCCGGATTGGATCCTGAAGCTGCCGGCCTTCTCAGAGGCAGGCCAGCACAGCCTCGGCCACCGTGTCCATTTCCTCCGGCCCGTAGCGCTGGTCACAGGGCAGGGCCAGAATGTTGGCGGCATAGTCCGCCTCGACGGAGCCCGGCCGGGCATCCCGGATGACGTTGTTCCAGTAGGTCGGGACGAAAATCTTCCGGGCAGCCAAAGCCTTGCGGGCAGCAGGGCCGTCATGAATATAGAAAGGATAGACGAAGGGGCCGCCGCAGGGGGTGTGAAAGACGAAGGAGAGGGGGTTGTGCCGGTCAAGCTTTTGGGCCAGACGTGCATAGTTGGCCTTCCTTTTCTCTTCGATCTCCCCGTAGGGAAGGGCGCCGAGCAGATTCTCCGTAAGGCGGGACATGCGCCGGACCGGCGCTCCCTCGTAGCCGTGGGCGTTGTCCAGCATGGCCCGGTAAAAGGTGCCCGCATCCCGCTCGTAGCGGCCCAGGACGTGAGTGAAGCGGGCGTGGCTTTCGTCTCTTTCCTCCGGCGGGGCCAGCGGGACATCCGTGGCCAGGTAGGCACCGTCGGTCACGCCGAAGAACTTGCGTACCGAGTAGAGGGTGGCGACGCCGGGGGCAGGCGCCTGGAAGAAGGCGTGGGTGTTGTCCGCCAGGACGCGGCGGTAGGTCTCCCGGAATGAGAGGATGAGGTCATTTTCCAGCTGGCCGTAGGCGTTGCAGAGGAAAAGACACTCGTCGTCCGGGAGGGGACCGGCCGGAAGCGAGGAGGGGACAGGCATGAGCTGCCGGTCGCAGTCGTAGAAGATTACCTCGATCCCGGCCTCCCGGACCGCGTCGGTCAGGGATTCACACATGAAAACGGGCATATAAAGACGCCGGACACCGGTGCCCTTCAGGTAGAAGGTGCAGGCTGTCCGGCCGAGATTCAGCTTCATGAGGCCGGGATAATATTCCCGGCCGCCCAGGTCCTCGAATTCAAGATAACCGCCGATCTCCTTCATTCGTCGTCCTTTCTGCGGAGCACGTAGTGGGGCATCTTCTTGGACTCATCCAGGATATGCATGAGGTACTCGCCCAGGATGCCGACGGACAGGAGCGTGAGACCGGTGGAGGCCAGGAGGACCAGGATGATGGTCGTCCATCCCTCGATGGAGATGCCGACGGCGAAGTAGCGGACCAGGTAGTAGATGCCCAGCACAAGGCTGACCAGGAAAGCGCCGATCCCGATGTCGCGGACCAGGAGGAGGGGCAGGATAGAGTGGGTGGTGATGTCGTAGAGAAGCGTTTTCACCAGGCTCCGGAAGGTGTAGCCGCTCTTGCCGTATGCCCGCTCGGCGTGCTGTACATCGACGTTGATGATATGGTTGGAGGTCTGGACCAGAAGGTTGCCGATCTGGGGCAGGTGGACGGTGGTGTCCTTGATGGCATCCACGATGAAGCGGCGCATGAGCCGGAAGGAGGTGATTTCCAGGTCCGGGTCCTTGCCCAGCATCTTGCTGGTGGCGTAGACCGACAGACGGGTGCCCAGCTTCCGGATCAGGCTGTGGTGGCGGCCCTCATAGCGGGCCAGGATGACGTCCACGTCATCCCGCTCGTCCATGACACGGATCATCTTCGGCAGCTCCTCGGGCATGTGCTGGAGGTCGTCGTCCATGGTGATGACGAAATCGCCCCGCACGTACTGGAAGCCGGCCAGGATGGCCGGGTGCTGGCCGAAATTCCGGGACATCTGGTAAATGCGGACACGCCTGTCCTTGTCGCGGAGGGCCTGCATGACCTCCCAGGACCGGTCCTTGGACCCGTCGTCGATCAGGAGGAGCTCGAAATCCCTGTGCAGGACTTCGTCGAACACTCTGGCGAGACGGGTGTAGAGCTCGTCCAGCATGTGCTCGCCGTAATAAACGGGAACTACTACGGAATAAAGACTCATATCCTTTTTCCTCGTATGGCTGTTTTTGCTGTCGACAGTTACTGTTCTTTCCTTTTGCCGGGAGGGTCAGGGGATGGACCCGGGAAGAGTTTTCCCGCAATCTGACGGCCGGCTTTCTGAAAAGACAGGCTACATAATTGCCGGAACGGCTGCCCTGCCGCACAAATACCCGGTTACCCTACTATAACACGAAAGTACGGGTTTCGCAATCTCCCCGCCCCTGCCCCCACCGGAAAAACCAATCCCTTTGGTTGCAGTGGCGGGTAATCAATGCTATAATGGTTCAAAGTCTGTGCATGTGTATTAGTGCGCGGTTTTTTACAAATGAAGACAATTTCGGAGGATTTTAGTATATGCGTACCTACCTCGTGACCGGCGGCGCCGGTTTCATCGGCTCCAATTACATCCACTACATGTTCGGGAAGTACGGCGATGAGATCCGCATCATCAATGTGGACAAGCTGACCTACGCCGGCAATCTGGAGAACCTGAAGGATATCGAGAACAGACCCAACTATACCTTTGTGCGTGCGGACATCTGCGATGCGGAAGCCATCAATGCCCTCTTTGAAGAAAATGACATCGACCGCGTGGTCCATTTCGCGGCGGAGAGCCACGTGGACCGCTCCATCAAGGACCCGGGCGTCTTCGTGAAGACCAACGTGCTCGGCACCCTGACCATGCTGAACGCGGCCAGGGCTGCCTGGGAGCTGCCGGACGGCACCTATAAGCCGGACAAGAAGTTCCTGCACGTCTCCACGGACGAGGTCTACGGCTCCCTCTCGAATCCCGATGACTATTTCTATGAGACCACGCCCTACGATCCCCACAGCCCCTACTCGGCCTCCAAGGCTTCGTCGGACTTCATGGTCAAGGCTTTCATGGACACCTACCATTTCCCGGCCAACATCACCAACTGCTCCAACAACTACGGGCCCTACCAGTTCCCGGAGAAGCTGATCCCGCTCATGATCAACAACGCCCTCCAGGGCAAGAAGCTTCCCATCTACGGCGACGGGAAGAACATCCGCGACTGGCTCTACGTCGAGGACCACTGCAAGGGCATCGAC
>CACXEL010000347.1 GCA_902766655.1 uncultured Lachnospiraceae bacterium
GGCGCAGATAGGGCAAAATCCCCTCCTTGCGCACCTGGGTCAGCCGCCTGGCCAGCTTGTGGGCCAGGGAAATGGGGTAGGGCATCAGCTCCGGCGTCTCGTTGGTCGCATAGCCGAACATCATGCCCTGGTCGCCGGCGCCGATGGCGCCGAGCTGCTCATCGGACATATCGCTCTCCCGGGCCTCCAGGGCCTTGTCGACGCCCATGGCGATGTCGGGAGACTGCTGGTCCACGGCCACCATGACCGCGCAGGTGTTGCCGTCGAAGCCCTTGTCGGAGGAGTCGTAGCCGATCTCCTTGACGGTCTCTCTGACGATGGAGCGGTAATCAATGTTGGCCTTGGTTGTAATTTCCCCAGTTACGAGGACGTAGCCTGTGCAGGTGACCGTCTCGCAGGCCACACGGCTCATCGGATCCTGGGCCATGCATGCGTCCAGGATAGCATCGGAAACAGCGTCGCAGATCTTGTCCGGATGTCCTTCTGTAACGGATTCAGAGGTAAATAATCTTTTTTTTTCTTTGTAGTAAAATGAATTCCTTTCCGCCCCTTGGGGCAAAGACTGCTTACCTCCGCGCGTCATGCGCATCCATGAGTAAAAAATCAGTCCGCAGCTGGGACCGCGGACTGTCAATAATCACACAATTCCCTTATTGTTCGATTGCTCGCTTGAGGTTGGCACCTTCCCTTCCGGGAGGTTGTCACGGCTTCGCAGACCCTCTAAGTCTCCACCGTTCTGAATAAAGGTAAGCATATCAATATGAAGTTGTACCCGGCCGGAAATGAGGACCGGCTCTCCGGGCTGAAACAAAAGATAGCACAGCTTTTGCTCACTTGCAAGGGACAAATACAAGTTTGTGTATAAAGGTCACTTTGGAGCCGAAAATGCTGTGTTTTTGGGCATTTTTGAGCAGAAGACCCGCTCGTGAAGGTACCTTCCCCGGCTCTTACACGGGCCGCCGGGAGGCCTGCCCCTAGCCGGTTGTCCACTGTGCCTGAAGCCGCTTAAAGGCAGGTCCGATGGGTGCGCCGGCGCATTCCCCCGCCTTCCTATTCCGCACACTCAGTGGGTGCAGCGCACCAGGATCTCCTTCATCTGATCCACCGTGAAGACGTAGTCCGTATTGCAGAAGCCACAGTTGAGAGTCTCATCCTTGCCATCCGAGATGATGTTCATGAGCTCCTTCCTCCCCAGGGCGATGAGGGCCTGGGTGACCCGCTCCCGGGAGCAGTTGCACTTGAAGGCCACCGGCATGGAGTCGTTGATCTCGAGATCCAGGTCGCCCAGCAGGGCCTTCAGCATGCTCTCGGGATCTCCGCCGTTGCGGAGCATGTCCGTGACGGACCCGACGGAAACAGCCTTCCTCTCCAGGGCGGAAATGACCTCCTCCGGGCAGTCCGGCATGACCTGGATGATGTATCCGCCCGACTCACGGACCGTGTTGTCCTTGTTCATGAGAACACCCAGGGCCACGATGGAGGGCACCTGCTCGCTCAGCGCGAAATAGTAGGCGATATCCTGGGCGATCTCGCCGGTCTGGATGTCGACCTGGCCCGCGTAAGGCTCCTTGAGACCGGTGTCCCTGAGGACGTGGAGAAGCCCCTTGCCGACCGCCCCGCCCACATCGAAATGCCCGAACTGATTTGGCGGCAGAACGACGTCCGGGTGTTCCACATACCCCTTGACAGTGCCCTGGGAAGTGGCGGTGACCGTAATCCCGCCCAGCGGCCCGTCGCCCCGGAACTGGATGGTCAGGAGGTCCGTCTCATTCTTCATCATGGCGCCCATCATGAGGCCGGCCGCCATGGTCCGGCCCAGGGCGGCCGATGCCACCGGGCTTAAGTTGTGGGCTTTTCTGGCATATTCCGTGACGCCGCGGGACGTCACCGCGAAGGCTCTGACGAACTGGTGGGCGGCGGTCGCCCGGATCATATAGTCTCTCAAGTTTCTACCTCCTGTTTCAGGACGCCCTCTCCGCGGAAGGAAGGGATGAAGCTCTCTTCGGCGGTGGGCCCTTCCTGGATGTATGCATTTTCAATGCCGATGGAGAGGGCATACTCCACGACGCGGTCGTACTCCCGCCTCGTGACCCGCCTTCCCAGCTCCGGGAAATGAACCCCGATTCCCTCCATAGGCGTGTACTGATTCATAATGCTGACGTAAATGTCATTTCCGTAGGTTTCGTGCAGGTATTCGAGGATCTTCCTGGCCTCCCGGACGTGGCCCGGCAGGACCATGTGCCGGACAATGGTGCCCCGAAGGAGCACGCCCCGGTCATCAAAGCGGGGCGGACCTGTGATGGTCACCATCTCCTCGATGGCGGCTGTTGCGACCGCAAAATAGTCCGGCGCGCGGGAATAGCGGGCTGCGGTCTCCGGATCCTTGTACTTGAGGTCCGGGAGAAATATATCCACTGTTCCCTGAAGACGCCTGATCGTCTCCCGGGTCTCATAGCTTCCGGTGTTGTAGAGGATGGGGATGGAAAGCCCTTTGGCGCGGGCCATCCGCACAGCCTCGACGATCTGCGGCACATAGTGGGTGGGCGTCACCAGGTTGATATTGTTGGCGCCCTGGGCGGCCAGCTCAAGAAAAATCTCCGTGAGCCGGGCCACAGTGACGGGTACCCCTTCCTTGCCCAGCGCTATGCTGCGGTTCTGGCAAAAGACGCAGCGGAGGGGGCAGCCGGTGAAAAAGACGGCTCCCGAGCCCTCCCGGCCGGATATGCATGGCTCCTCCCACATATGGAGAGCTGCCCGGCCGGCGCGGATCTCAGCGGTCATGCCGCACACGCCCGGATGCCCTGCGTTCCGCCGGGCCCCGCAGGAGCGGGCGCAGAGCCGGCAGGCATCCATTTCCGGGAATACCGGGTCAGATGTGATCTGGGTCATTGGTTGTTCAGTCTCCAATATAATCCATAAGCTCGGGGGGGAAGAAGGTTTTTGAGAAGCAGGGACGGACCTTTTTTCTCAAAATCAGAGAATTTTGAGAAAAAAGGTCCGTCCCTGCTTCTCAAAAACCCTCCCCCTTCATGGCGCACAGAAAGAGCTGTCGCACCAGTCATCTGCCCTTCGACAATGCCGGTCGCAGGGCACATACCTGGGGCGACAGCCCGGTCAGTTCAGATACTTCCAGGTTGCAGGCTCCTTCCAACAGCCGCGTCAGGAGACGCCGCCAAGCCTGAACTTCTCCACCTCGCGCTCGGAGGATACGGTCTTGATTTCCGCACCAAGAGAGCGAAGCTTGCCGTCGAAGTCCTCATAGCCTCGAAGGATGTAGACGATGTCGTCGATCACCGTGACGCCTTCCGCCGTAAGGCCCGCGATCACGAGGGCAGCACCGGCGCGCAGATCAGGCGAAGAGACCCTGGCGCTCGTCAGGGCGGGAACGCCGTCGATGATGGCCGTATGGCTGTCCACCTTGATGTTGGCACCCATCCTGGCCAGCTCATCCACATACTTGAAGCGGTTCTCGAAAATACTCTCGGTGACGATGGAGGTTCCCTGGGACAAGGCCAGCACGACCGTCATCTGCGGCTGCATATCCGTCGGGAAGCCGGGATAGGGTTGGGTGGTCACATGGGTCCTCTGGAGACGTCTGGCCGCCACGACGCGGACAGAGTCATCGAACTCCTCAACCTCACAGCCGATCTCCAGAAGCTTGGCGGAGATGGCCTCAAGGTGCTTGGGGATGACGTTCTTGACGATGATATCACCCTTGGTGGCCGCTGCCGCCATCATGAAGGTACCCGCTTCGATCATATCAGGCACGATGGTGTAGGTGCAGCCGTGGAAGGAGGTGACGCCATTGATCTTGATCCGGCTGGTACCGGCGCCGCGGATGTCGGCACCCATGCTGTTCAGGAAGTTGGCCACGTCGACGACGTGGGGCTCCTTGGCTGCATTTTCAATGGTGGTCCGGCCGATGGCCCTGGAGGCCGCCATCATGATGTTGATGGTCGCACCGACAGAGACCTTGTCAAGGAAGATGGAAGTCCCCCGCATGTAGTCACAGGAGGCCATGATCGTGCCGTGCTCGATCTTGACGTTGCAGCCCAGGGCTCGGAAGCCCTTTAAGTGCTGGTCGATTGGTCTGCTGCCGATATTACATCCGCCCGGAAGCGGAACAGCTGCATTATTATATTTTCCCAGAAGCGCACCGAGTAGATAATAGGATGCGCGAATCTTCTTGATCAAATCATATTCGACACAGCAGTCTTGAATTGTGGATCCGTTGATCTTTACAGTATGACGATCGATTCGTTCTACATGTGCGCCGATACCGGCAACTGCATCGAGAAGTACATTTATATCATTAACGTCCGGAAGATTTTCCAGCGTTACACTTTCATCAGACATGATCGCA